>JAWOHF010000278.1:0-22307 GCA_046496285.1 Candidatus Aminicenantota bacterium | reverse complement strand
ATCGAGCTGACACTGCCCAAAACGCTCCGCCTGGAGCCCCTGCCCGACAATCCCGAGAGAGCGGCCATCCTGTGGGGCCCGCTCGTCCTGGCCGGCGACCTCGGACCGATGCCCGAGCGGCGGAGGACCGGGGTCGTGGGACGCGGCGCCGCAGGTGCGGCCGCCGCCCCGCTTTCCCCGCGCCTCCGCCGCTCGGGCATCGGTCCGAGGTAGCCGGCCAGGTCGAGCGGGCCCCACAGGATGGCCGCTCTCTCGGGATTGTCGGGCAGTGGCTCCAGGCGGTGTGTTTTGTGTAGTGTCAGATCGATCGTATCGCCCGTCTTCCAGGTTTTGCGGACGCGGACATAGGGGAGCGTTTCGCTCACATCGACCGGCGCGCCGTTGACCCGGACCGCGAACCCCTCCCCGGCCCAGAAGGGGCGGCGGAGTGCGATCTCGAAGGAACGAGGCTTTTTCGTCTCGATCGTCAATGCGGCCTCCTCCCCTTCCGGGAAGGACGTGTCCATCGTCAGCCGGACGCCGCGCTCCTTCCAATCCGCGGTCGAGGGCGCGTAGATATTGACCCAGAGCGTGTCCCCGCTCTCATAGTAGATCCCGTCGCCGTGCAGGGCGTGGCTCTCCATCCCGGAGCCGACGCAGCAGGTGAAGCCGCGCTCCATGTCCTGGTATTCGCGGGCGACGCCTTGGCCGACGGGCACCATGTAGCAGGTCGCGCCGTCGGACGGGTCCATGGAGCCGAGGATGTGGTTGAAAAGGGCCCGTTCGTGGAAATCGGCGTAACGGACCTGCGGGTCGAGGGCGAAGAGCATCCGGCTCATCTTGATCATGTTGTAGACGTTGCAGGTCTCGGCCGTCCGGCCTTCGATCATATCGTCCAGCATGTCGGGCTCGCCGAAATACTCGTTCCGGCCGTGCCCGCCGGTGGCGAAGGTGTGGTGCAGGGCGACCCGCTCCCAGAAGAACTGGGCCGCGGCGCCGTCGGCCGGGTCCCCGGTCCGGATGTGGCGGGCCAGCGCGCCGATCATCTTGGGAACGATGGTGTTGCCGTGTTTGCCCCGAAGGATGTCCTCGCCCCCGGCCAGGGGCTCGATAACGGACGCATGGCGGAACTTGTCGGCCAGGGAAAGCCAACGCTTGTCGCCGGTGTCGCCCCAGAGATCGATAAGGATCTCGTTCATCCCCCCGAACTCCGTTCCCAGCATCTTTTGGATCTGCCCGTCGTCGAGCCCGGCCAGGACGCTCTCGGCCCAGGCCGCGAAGCGGGTCTCGACCTCGAGGGCCTCGCGGTTCCCCGCGTGCCGGTAGGCGTCGCGCAACCCGGCGAAGATCTTGTGCTGGACGTACCAGGGCGACCACATCCCGTTGAGGTCGAAGCCGGCCGAGCGGATGTCGCCGGCGGCGACCTGGGCATAGAGGGTCTTGCCGGGAGTCCCCTCGCGGTCGGTCTGGGCCCCGATATAGCCGCCGCCGTGGGCGTCCTGGGCGGCCCGCAGCTCGGATACCAGATAGTCGGCCCGCTCCTTGAACCGGGTGTCTCCCGTGGCCGCGAACATCAGGCTGACGCCCGACAGGTAGTGGCCGGCGATGTGGCCGGTCAGCTGGCGGTCCGGCCCGTCCCAGCCCCCGTAGCCCTCGGCCTTGGGCTCGAGCCCGGCGGCCTGGCGGAGGAAGGCCATCATCCGGTCGGGAGAGAGCGAGAGAAGGTAGACGCCGTTCAGGTCTTGGGCCGTTTCGAGCGGCCCCCCCGTCAGACGGACGTCCTCGAGGGGAAGCGGCCGGGCCTTCAGCGGGACGGCCGGCTTGTCCGGACCGCAGGCCGTCGCGGCCAGCAACCCGAGGACCCAAGATATCGCCATGGCCGTCCGGAATAGCGCGGGCTTGGTCATGTCAGGTCTCCTCTTTCTTCTTCGGTAATTTCGAGGGCCGCTCCGCCCGAGGCATTCATTGTATCGACAGCCCCCCTCGACGGCAAGAAGGATCGCCGCTATTTCATCAGGCCGAGGACGTAAAGGACGCCCATGATCACCGGCTGGTGGGCGATGTAGATCAGCAGCGAATGGCGGCCGGCGGCGTTGACGAAGGTCTGCGGCAGGCGCCACGGCAGGAGGCTTTTTTGGGGCGCGTAGACGGACTTGCCCAGGGCGGCCCCGATCAGGAAGACGCCCAACCAAGGGATCAGAGGGAAATAGTCGAACGACGAGAAGGCCGGGCTGTGGAGGCCAAGCGGCAGCAGCCAGTCGAAGCGGATGGCCATCCCCTTTTTCAGAAGGGGCAGCACCGCGGCGAGCCCGAGGACGAAGACGCCCCAGGCCGCGCAGGCGGCCGGCCCGGCTTTCTCGAACGCCGCGCCGTAGACGAGGATCGAGACCGCGAGCAGCTGGAGGATGCCGAACCAGACGGCCGAGGACGGGTCGAAAACATAGGTCACCGCGGTGATGGCGAACGACACGGCCAGGAGCCTCAGGCCCCGGCGGACGTTGCTCCGGGAAAGCGAACAGCTCGTGCCCGAGAGGACGATGAACAGTCCGGCGAAGAAATTCTGAGCCACCCTCCAGGCTGTGCTCGACAGGTCCGTCGTGAATCCCAGGAACCTCTCGACGCCGACGAAAGCCCCGAGATCGTAGAGGAGGTGGTAGCCGACGACCAGGACGATGGACAGGCCGCGGAGGAAGTCGATCTCCCAGATCCGTCGAGACAGGTCCTTCGCGCTCACGGAGCGAGGATATTACGGTCCGCCCCCGGTGTCAACGCGCCACGGGCCGGCTCGATCGAAAAAAAAGAGATCCGTCTAACCGCGGATGGTCCCGGGCGTAAAGGAGCTTTCAGAGAAAACGTTTTCCGCCTGGACGGATCTTTGTTAACTCGTTGCGCTCGTTAGAATTGCGAATGGAACCGTATGGCATAAAGATTGCATGGGAGGTCGGCAAAGAAGAACCGGCGAAGGAGGCCCTGTCAAACCATGAAAAAAGCAACGACTCTCTTGGGGATCCTTCTCTGCCTTTGCTCTGCGGCAACGCTTCAAGGCCGGGACCAGAAGGATTTCGCCACCTACGCGGAAATGCGCGGCCATCTCGGGAACCTTTTCAAGGAGAAGAGGTACGAGGAGGCGGCCGCGCTCCTGGAAAGCGTCCTGGACAAGTTCCCCGACAACATCGTCGCCAACACCTGCAATCTCGCGTTGGCCCGGCTCTATCAGGGCGACGCCGGGAAGGCTCTCCGGGCCCTGGAAGAAGGACACCGCCGGGGGATCTTCTACGGCCTCTGGGACTTCGACGCCAAGCTCTGGGCGCCAGTCAAGGGGCTGCCGGGCTTCGATGCTTTCCTGAAGGAGAACCAGGCCCGGATCGCCGGGGCCCAGGAGAAGGCCTCCATGACGATCGAGGTCGCGACCCCGGAAGGGTTCGACCCGTCCAAAAAATACCCGCTCTTCATCGCCCTCCACGGCGGCGGCGAGTCCTTGTCCGATTTCATGCCCTCCTGGACGTCGCCTCGCCTCCGCCGGGAGTTCATCACGGCCTACGTCCAGTCGTCCCAGGTCGCCACCATGAGAGGGTTCCACTGGCAGGACATCGGGATCACCCGCAAGGACCTCCTCGCTGCCTACACACAGATCCTGCGAACATATCCCGTGGACGACGACCGGGTCATCATCGGCGGATTCTCCTCGGGCGGGTTCGGCTCGCTGGTCGCCGCGCTGAAAGGGTTCTTCCCGGTCCGCGGGTTCGTCGTCCTCTGTCCGGAGGTGCCCGCGGCCGTTAGCGACGAGGACATTCAGGCCGCGCGAGCACGCGGCCTGCGCGGCACCCTCCTGACCACGGAGGCGGACAACAGGGTAGATCCGCAACGGTCTCTCGTCGGCCGCCTGGAGAAGGCCGGCCTAGGCGTCCGTTCCCACGTGACACCGGCCATCGGCCATTGGTATCCCGAGGATTTCGAGTCCCTGCTCGACCAAGCCCTGGGATTCGTTCTCGAGCCGGAAAAGAGCCCCGGCCCGTCGATGGAGACCAAGGTCTTCGTCAAACAGGGCCGACCCCCCTCCTCAAGAACGCCCGGACCGTGACGGCGGCCACGATCAGGATGCCGAGCGCCGCCGTCACGACGATGCTCGTGTAGTCCTGGCTGCGCTTGAGGATGATCCCGGCGAAGGCCCAGACGACGGCCAGGCCGAGGAACGGGTTGGCCAGCTTGACAATGGCCACGGAAACGATCGCGGCGCCGACCGCGATCATGACGACGGCCCAGATCTCCTGGGATATCCCGAAGCCGTTCCAGTTCAGCCTGACGAGCAGGGCCGTGACGTTGGCGATGGTCGCGATCGAGATCCATCCGAGGTAGATCCCGAAGGCGGCCTTGGTCAGGCCGAGCGGCTGGCCTTGGAGCTTGAGATTAATGAGGATGAGGGTCGCGAGAAGCCCGGCCATGACGAGCAGCGAAAGCGGCACCTTCTCGTAGTGCCAGGCGACGATCCACAGCCCGTTCAGAAGACAGGAGACCGCGAACAGCCAGCCGATGCTTTCGGCGACCGGTGCGCCCTTCTGAGAGAATTGAATGACGCAGAAGCCGGCCAGCAGAAGATAGATGAGACCCCAGATCGAAAAGGTTATGCCGGCGGGCACGAAGAGATTGGGATAAGCCTCGGACAGCTCCCCGGTCGTTTTACCGTTCATGGGCAGCGCGTTGGCCAGGTAGTTCATCAAGATCATGCCGCCGAAAAAGACGAGATTGATGTAGCGGTTCATGGGGTCATCCTTTCAGGCCCTTTCAGATGAATCCTAATCCGCCTGATCCCGTCTGTCAACTTCTCGGGAGGCCGCAGGATTGACAGGCCCCCTTCGGGGCCTTAATCTAGGGGGCGTCCCGAAAGGAGGCCCCCATGGACGTCCACTCCGCCATCGAGGCCCGGCGGGCCACCCGGTCCCTGGCGCCGGTCCCCGTCACCGAGGAACTCGTCCGAGACCTGGCCGGCCACGCCAGGCTCTCTCCGTCGTGCGACAACAACCAGCCCTGGCGCTTCGTCTTCGTTTTCGAGCCGGCCAAGCTCGAGGCCCTCAAAGCCGTCTTCACCGAGGGCAACCGCTGGTGCCAGGCCGCGTCCCTGGCCGTCACCGTCTTCAGCCGGAAAGACGACGACTGCGTCGTCCGGGACCGGGAGTATCACCTGTTCGACACGGGGATGGCCGCGGCTTTCCTCATCCTCCGGGCGACCGAGCTCGGCCTCGTGGCCCATCCGATCGCCGGGTTCAGCCCGAAAAAGACGCGGGAGGTCCTCGGCATCCCCGAGGAGTTCCAGGTCATTACCCTGATCCTGGTCGGCAAGCGCGCTGACGCGCCGAGCCCCGTCCTCTCGGAAAAGCAGCTCAAGGACGAGAAGCGGCGCCCCGAGCGCCTGCCTTTCGAAAAGTTCGCCTTCTTGAACGACTACCCTTGAGTCGCTGACGCCGATGCTGAAGAATTGGGCACCCGGAGGGGTTTCCCTGGAAATATATCAAGTCTATTTCGCTACGATCTCTTCAGGCAACACGGAATTGAAAAGTTCGATCCATCGTGCCGTGATATCCTCAATGGAAAACTTTTTACAGTTCTCGAAGGCGTTGGCCGCCATTTCTTCCCGTTGGCCCCTATTGTTCATCAGCCAGGCTAAGCGCTCCGCGTATGCGTCCAGGTCGGCATTGGGGACGATCAAGCCGTTGTACCCATCCTCGATGAGGTCACGGAGCGCTTGAAAGCTATCAAAAGCCATCGGCACCACGCCCATTTGTTGCGCTTCCAGCAATACATTGGCAAATCCCTCGGACGCGGACGTCATCATGAAAATCGAGGCTCGCTTATAATACGCCGAAGGATCCTTGGGGCCGCCTTCGAATGAAACGTTCGTGAGCCCCATTTCAGCCGCCGCTTTCTTGTATAGTTCCTCCTGTGGCCCGAAGCCGACAATCACGAGTTTCCAGTCGCTTATTTTTTTTTCGCGCTCTATTTGTTGCCAGATCTTCAAGGCCCGCAGCAATTTTTTCCGCGCTTCGTCGAACCGGGCAACGATCAGGACTTCGTTCTTTTTTTCCGCGATCTCGTTCGGCAAGAACGCCTCCCCGAAGGTAACGGGATTGCTGATGCCCACCAACTTATCCCATGACCTTGTTCTCGCGTATCGGGCAAAGAGCGGAATATATCGACTTGACAACAGGACGACCCGGTCAAAGAGTCGATGGATGTCCTTGAATTGACGACACATCAGCTGATACTTGATCGCCTTGTACAATGGATAAGTCGCCAACTTGAACACGTTGATGGCTCGGCCCCTCAACGATCTGAAGTATTTGATGTTTTGCACAATGTTCTCTCGGGTGAGGTCCGACATTTGGTGATCGGGCGAATAGTGCAAGAAGAAGAACATTTTACAGAGTTTTCGCTCGGCGATCTTTTCGAGGACCGGCAAGATCCTATATTTCTTTGGAAGGATCTTTTGAAGGATGATGATGTCGATCTTGCTGTTGACGATGAAATCTTCTAATCGAACCCCCTTGTCATGTTCGGTGATCTTGAATCTGTCATGAAAAAAGCTGCCTTCGTAGGTTGGGAAGTCACGAATATAAGCTAAAAAGCATTTTATGTGATAATTCTGCATGAAGGCCCGCGTCAGCGTGTGCGTGCTCCTCTTGACTCCGCCGCGAACCGGGACGATGTCACTATCCGTAATATATAGAAGGTTCATGGCAACCTCTTTGTCGATCGAAGATGGAAAATCGAGAAAGCCCGGCAATGAACGGCTCCTCAGCTCTCGCGGACCTTGGCGATGGAGCAGACCCGGTCCTTGGTGTCGAGATTGATGATGCGGACCCCCTGGGTGGCCCGGCCCGAGGAGCGGACCTGGGTCGTCGGGATGCCGATGACCTTGCCCTCGGCGGTGATGATCAGGAGGTCCTCCTCGTTGATGCCGACCATGGCCAGGGCGTGGCCGATCTTCGGCGTGATGCGCAGATTGAGAACGCCCTGCCCGCCGCGGCGCTTAAGGGGATACATATCGGAGGCCGTCTTCTTGCCGTAGCCGCGCTCGGACGCCGTGAAGATGAACTTGTCGTCCGGACCGACGACGATCATGCCGATGACCCGGTCCTTGGGCTTGAGGCGGATGCCGCGGACGCCCGAGGCCGTCCGGCCCATCGGCCGGACGTCGGACTCCTTGAAGCTCAGGGCCCGCCCGAGCCTGGTGCCGATGACGATGTTGTTCTTCCCGGTCGAGATCTGGGCCGAGAACAGCTCCGACTTCGGGCGGAGGTTGACGGCCAGGATGCCGCCCCTGCGCACGTTCCGGAAGTCCGACAGGCGCGTCTTCTTGATGATGCCGTCCGACGTCAGCATGACCACGAACTGGTTCTCGCTGAAATCCTTGACGGCTAGGACCGAGGCCGGCTTCTCGCCGGGCTGGAACTCGACCAGGTTGGCGATGGCCTTGCCCCGCCCGGAAACGCCCACGTCGGGGACGTCGAGGGCCTTGAGCCAGTAGAGCCGGCCCTTGTCCGTGAAGACCAGCAGGTAGCTGTGCGTCGAGCAGACGTAAAGGTCCTCGACGATGTCCTCGGCCTTCATTTCGATGCCCCGGCGGCCCTTGCCGCCCCGGGCCTGGAACTTGTAGGAGGTCATCGAGGTCCGTTTGATGTAGCCGCTCGAGGTGTAGACGATGGCCACGTCCTCTTCCTTGACCAGGTCCTCGGGCCGGAGCTCGGAGACGGCCTCGTCGCGGATCTCGGTCCGCCGCTCGTCGCCGTATTCCTCTTTGACCTCCTTGAGCTCCTTGACGATGATGGCGTAGACGAGCTTCTCGTCCTTGAGGATCTTGCGGAGCTCGGCGATCTTCTTCTTGAGCTCGGCGTATTCCTGTTGGATCTTCTCGCGCTCGAGCTTGGTCAGGCGCTGGAGGGGCATGTCGAGGATGGCCTGGGCCTGGATCTGGGTCAGCTTGAACTTCTCCATGAGGCCGCGGCGGGCCTCGTCGACGTTGGCCGAGGCCCGGATGAGCTTGATGATGGCGTCGAGGTTGTCGAGGCAGATGACCAGGCCCTCCAAAATGTGGGCCCGTTCCTCGGCCTTGCGCAGCTCGAATCGCGTCCGCCGCAGGACGACCTCCTTGCGGTGGGCGATGAAGTATTTCATGATGTCGACCAGGCCCAGGGTCTTGGGCTGCTTGTCGACGATGGCCAGCATGATGATGCCGAAGGAGATCTGCAGCTGGGTGTGCTTGTAGAGGTTGTTGAGGATGATCTCGGCGAGCTCGCCGCGCTTGACCTCGACGACGATGCGCATGCCGTCGCGGTCGGACTCGTCGCGGATGTCGGCGACGCCCTCGATCCGCTTCTCGTTGACCAGCTGGGCGATGGACTCGAGGAGGCGCGACTTGTTGACCTGGTAGGGGATCTCGATGACGACGATCTTGTCCTTCTCGCCCTTGGCCCCCCGCTCGATGACCGTCTTGGCCCGGAGGTGGACGACGCCCCGGCCGCTCTGGTAGGCGTCGAGGAAGCCCTGGCGGCCGTAGATGATGCCGCCCGTGGGGAAGTCCGGCCCGTGGACGTGCTTGAGGACGTCCTTGAGCGGGGCGTTGGGGTGCTCGATGAGGTGGATGACGCCGTTGCAGACCTCGGTCAGGTTGTGGGGCGGGATGTTGGTGGCCATGCCGACGGCGATGCCGTTTCCGCCGTTGACCAGGAGGTTGGGGAACTTGGCCGGCAGGACCTCGGGCATGGTCAGGCTCTCGTCGTAGTTGGGGACGAAGTTGACCGTCTCCTTGTCGATGTCGGCCATCAGCTCGTGGGCCAGCTTCTTCAGCCGGACCTCGGTGTAGCGCATGGCCGCCGGCGGGTCGCCGTCGACGCTGCCGAAGTTGCCCTGGCCGTCGACCAGCGGGTTGCGCAGGCTGAAGTCCTGGGCCATGCGGACCAGGGTGTCGTAGGCGGCCTGGTCGCCGTGGGGGTGGAATTTCCCGATGACGTCGCCGACGATGCGGGCCGATTTCTTGTAGGGCTTGTTGTAATAGGTCCCGCTCTCGTACATGGCGTAGAGGACGCGGCGGTGGACCGGCTTGAGGCCGTCCTTGATATCGGGGATGGCCCGGCCGATGATGACGCTCATGGCGTAGTCGAGGTAGGAGCGGCGCATCTCCTCTTCGAGGCTGACGACCGGGTGGTGCTCTTTCGGTTCGGTGTCCATGGGAACTCCTTGTCGGGCCCGCCGGCCGGCGGGGTCCTCAGACGTCGAGGTTGAGGGCCTCCAGGGCGTAGGTTTCGATGAATTTCTTGCGCTCGTCGACCTCGTCGCCCATGAGAACGGTGAAGATCCGGTCGGCCTGGGCGGCGTCGACGATGGAGACCTTGAGGAGCGAGCGCCGCTCGGGGTCCATGGTCGTCTCCCAGAGCTGCGTCGGGGTCATCTCCCCGAGGCCCTTGTAGCGCTGGATGTTGATCCCCTTCTTGCCCTTCTCGAAGAGGTAGTCGAGGAGCTTGTTCTCGTTCTCCAGGGTCTCCTTCTCGATCCCGTCGCCGTTGGTCAGGACGGCGTAGGGCCCCTTCATCCCCTCGAGCTCCTGGGTGATCTTGGACAGGTTCTTGTACTCGGAGGAGGTCACCAGGTCCATGCCGATCTTGCCGGCGACGGCCAGGCCGTTGAGCTGGTAGGCGAACTCGATCTCGAAGACGCCGTACTCCTCGTCGCGGACGATCTTGGTCGTGAAGCCCTTTTCGGCGACGGCCTTGGCGACCTTCTCGACGTTCTTCTTCGAGCTCAGGAACTCCTGGCCGTCGACGCCGTTGCGGATGAGGAGGTCGATGAGGAACAGGGGGTAGCTCTTGCGCTCGAAGAACTGGGCGTAGCTCTTCTTGGCCATCAGGTTGCGGAAGAATTTCCGGAACTTCTCGCCCTCGAGGATGTCCTTGCGGCCGCCGGTCCGGACCTTGAACTCCTCGGAGATCTTGCGGACCATGAATCTCTCGTAGTCGCGCTCGTCCTTGAGGTACTGGACGTCCTTGCCGCGGGAGACCTTGTAGAGGGGGGCCTGGGCGATGTACAGGTGGCCGCGCTCGATGAGCCGGGCCATCTGGCGGTAGAAGAAGGTCATGAGGAGCGTCCGGATGTGGGAGCCGTCGATGTCGGCGTCGGTCATCATGATGACCTTGTGGTAGCGGAGCTTGTCGAGACTGTCTTCGGACTGCTCGACGCCGATGCCCAGGGCGGCGAACATCGTCCCGATCTCCTCGTTCTTAAGGATCTTGTCGAAACGGGCCTTTTCGACGTTGAGGATCTTGCCCTTGAGCGGCAGGATGGCCTGGAAGCGGCGGTCGCGGCCCTGCTTGGCCGAGCCGCCGGCCGAATCGCCCTCGACGATGAAGATCTCGGAGGTCTTCGGGTCGCGGTCCTGGCAGTCGGCCAGCTTCCCGGGCAGCGAGGTCGACTCGAGGACCCCCTTTCGGCGGGCCAGCTCGCGGGCCTTGCGGGCGGCCTCGCGGGCCCGGGCGGCGTCGAGGATCTTCATGACGATCTTCTTGGCGACCGAGGGGTTCTCCTCGAGGTAGGACGCCAGCTGCTCGTTGACGATGGACTCGACGATGCCCTTGACCTCGGAGTTGCCGAGCTTGGTCTTGGTCTGGCCCTCGAACTGGGGGTCCTTGATCTTGATGCTCAGGACGGCCGCCAGCCCCTCCCGGCAGTCGTCACCGGTGATGTTCTCGTTGAGGTCCTTGAGGAGGTTGTGGGCGCCGGCGTAGGAGTTGATCGAGCGGGTCAGGGCGGCCTTGAAGCCGATGAGGTGGGTGCCGCCCTCGGTCGTATTGATGTTGTTGACGAACGAGAAGATCGTCTCGGCGTAGGACATGTTGTACTGGAGGGCCAGGTCGACGAAGACGCCCTCGCGCTCCCCTTCGAAGACGATGGGCTTGGGATTGATGGTCTGCTTGCTCTGGTTGATGTACTCGACGAACTCGCGGATGCCGCCCTTGTACTGGAACTCGTGGGACTTGTCGGTCCGCTCGTCGGTGATCGAGATCTTGAGGCCCTTGTTGAGGAACGACAGCTCCCGGAGGCGCTGGGCCAGGATCTCGAAGTTGTACTCGATCTCCTCGAAAATGTCGTCGTCGGGCCAGAAGGTGACCTTGGTCCCGGTCTTCTTGGTCTTGCCGATCTGCTTCAGCTTGGTGACGGCGTTGCCGCGTTCGTAGCTCTGGGTGAAGATGCCGCCCTCGCGCTTGATCTCGAGGTCGAGGCGCTTGGACAGGGCGTTGACGACCGAGACGCCGACGCCGTGCAAGCCGCCCGAGACCTTGTAGGTCTTCTGGTCGAACTTGCCGCCGGCGTGGAGCATGGTCATGACGACCTCGGCCGCCGACTTCTTCTCTTTCTTGTGCTGGCCGACGGGGATGCCGCGGCCGTTGTCGATGACGGTGATGGCGTTGTCGACGTGGATGAAAACCTCGATCTCGGTGCAGCAGCCGGCCAGGGCCTCGTCGACGCTGTTGTCGACGACCTCGTAGACGAGGTGGTGGAGGCCCTCGGTCCCGGTGCTGCCGATGTACATGGCCGGCCGCTTGCGGACGGCCTCCAGGCCCTTGAGGACCTTGATGCTCTCAGCGGTGTACTTTTCTTGTGTCATGCGCGTTCACTTCGGGAAAAAATTGCGGGTTTCCGGAGCGGGGAGTTCACGGCACCCGTTGGGCATTTTCCGAGAAATAATTATAGCAAAAAAGAGCCGCAAAAGTAAAGAAAAATGTGATATTTTCATGAAATATTTCTTTTTTATTATCAATTAGTTATGGCTTATGCAGAGCGCCTTCCCACAGGGTCGCGATTGATCCATCTAAAAGGACGCTCGAGGGGGCCATTTTTTCTCACAGTTAGGGCTCAAATCTCCACTTATTAAATTCTTCGCGCGACCTCTGGGTACGGGATCATGCGGCGTGGCAGGGAATTTAATAAGTGGAGATTTGAGCCCTTCTTATCTGCTATAATTTTTTCATGCCGGCCAACCTGCCGCCCGAATACCACAAGATCGAGGCCGAGCTGCGCACGGCCCGCACCCCCCAGGAGAAGATCGACATCTACGAGCGGCTCATCCGCGTCATCCCCCACCACAAGGGCACCGACAAGCTCATCGCCATGTACCGGCAGAAGATCGCCAAGGCCCGCGAGGAGGGCGAGCGGCGGGCCTCGACGGCCAAGCACGCCCCGACCCACAAGGTCGAAAAATCCGGGGCCGGCCAGGTCGTGCTCGTCGGGCCGCCGAACGCCGGCAAATCCAGCCTGGTCAAGGCGCTCACGGGCGCGGCCGTCGAGATCGCCGATTATCCGTTCACGACCCGCTTCCCCTCCCCCTTCATGATGCCCTTTGAGAACGTCAAGGTCCAGCTCGTCGACACACCCCCTATGACGGGCGAGCTCATGGAGACCTGGTTCCCCGAGATGGTCAAGATGGCCGACGCCGTCCTCCTCGTCGCCGACCTCTCCGACCCCGACGCGGCCTCGGTCCTCGGCGGCGTCATCGGACGGCTCAAGGAGCGGAAGGTCGAGCTCGTCCGGACGGACGCCGACGTTCCTCCCCCCACCTTCCCCTTCCGCAAGCGGGCGCTCATCGCCGCGAACAAGCTCGACGCCGAGAGCGCGCCGCAAGCCTTCGAGGAGCTCGGCCTTCTCCTCGACGGGCCGTTCGAGCGCCTGGCCGTCTCGGCCACCTCCGGCCGCGGCCTCGAGGCCCTCCGCCGGGCCGTCTTCGGCCTCCTCCGCGTCGTCCGCGTCTACAGCAAGGCGCCCGGCAAGAAACCCGAGATGGACTCGCCCTTCACCCTCAAGATCGGCAGCACCGTCCTCGACATGGCCAAGGCCGTCCACAAGGACTTCTCGGAAAAGCTCCGGTATGCCCGCGTCTGGAACGCCGACGGCCTCGACGGCCTCCGGGTCAACCGCGACTACGTGCTGGCCGACGAGGACGTCGTCGAGCTCCACATCTGAGCGGCGTCACTTCACGACCTCGGCCTTGATGAGGTTGGTCGTCCCCGGCACGCCCGTCGGGACCCCGGCCGTGATGACCACGGTCTGACCTTTCTTGACCAGGCCCGTCCTCTCGGCGGCCTTGAGGGCCGCGGCGACCATCTCGTCCGTGCGGGACAGGTTCTCGCCCAGGACGGGCAGGACGCCCCAACACAGGGCCAACTGCCGCCGCGTCTTTTCTTCGGGCGTATGGGCCAGGATGAGGACGTCGGGCCGGCACCGCGATACGAGGCGGGCCGTGCTGCCCGACCTGGTGAAGGTGACGATGGCCGCGGCCCCGACGGCGTCCGCCAGGCGCGCCGCCGCGCAGGCCACGGCCCCCGGCAGGGAGCCGGGGACGGGATCGAGCCTCCCGGGACGGGGCCCGTCGCAGGACGAGGGGATGCGCTCGGCCTCGCGGGCGATGCGGACCATCGTGGCCACGGCCTCGACCGGGTGCCGGCCCACGGCCGTCTCCTCCGACAGCATGACGGCGTCCGTGCCGTCGAGGATGGCGTTGGCCACGTCGGTGACCTCGGCCCGCGTCGGGCGGGGGCTGTCGACCATCGACCGCAGCATCTGGGTGGCGGTGATGACCGGCTTGCCCGCCTCCCGGGACCTGCGGATGAGGTCCTTCTGGACCCGGGGGATCCTCTCGAGCGGTATCTCGACGCCCAGGTCCCCGCGGGCGACCATGATGCCGTCGGCGGCCTCGACGATGGCGTCCAGGGCGTCGAGGGCCTCGTGCTTTTCGATCTTGGCGATGACCGGCGCGCCCCCCCCCCAGCGCTTCATGTGCCGACGCACGGTCTCGATGTCGGCCGCGCTGCGGACGAAGGACAGGGCGACGTAATCGACCTCGTGCTTCAGCCCGAACCGCAGGTCGTCACGGTCCTTGGCCGTCAGGCTGGGAGTGCGCAGGGTCCGCGCCGGCAGGTTGATGCCCTTGAAGGAGTTCAGCGGCCCGCCGATGACCACGCGGCAGCGGATGTCGCGGCCCTCGACGGCGACGACCTCGAGCTCGAGGGCCCCGTCGCTCAGAAGGAGTGTGTCGCCCTTGCGGACGTCGGCGACCATGGCCGGGAAGTTCAGCGAGACGGCCCGGGCATCGCCGGGGACCTTGCGGGCGGTGAGGGTGAAGGCCGCGCCCGGCTCGAGCGTCACCGGGCCGTTGCGGACGGGCCCGACGCGGATCTTCGGCCCGGCCAGGTCCTGGAGAACGGCCACGGGACGGCCCAGGCGCCGGGCGATCTTCCTCAGGTCGGCGATCGTCCGGCCATGCTCCGCTTGGGTGCCGTGTGAGAAGTTCAGGCGGGCGACGTCCATCCCGGCCCGCATGAGCCGATCCAGGACCTCGGGCGACCGCGAGGCCGGCCCGATGGTACAGACGATCTTGGTCTTGATCATGGGCACGCCCCTCCTCGTCATCTCCTATTCATTATAGACCAAGCGCCCGACGCGCGGCGACCGGAAATTTTTCACGGACCCGGTGACTTTTTTCCCGCCCCTGCGTATAAAAGGATATGACCATGAAGCAGCGTCGGTGTTTGCCCGCGGTCTTATTCCTGGCCGCTCTCTTCCTGGCCCCCACCCTGGCTGCCGAAGACGCGGAGTTCTTCGAGCCCCTGCGGACCGACAGCCCGCCCGTGATCGACGGCCGCCTCGACGACGAGGTCTGGCGCGCCGCCCCTTCGGTCCGCGGTTTCAAGACCTTCATCCCGGACTTCGACCGGGAGCCCGGCGAAAAGACCGTCGCATACATGGCCTACGACGCCGAGAACCTCTATTTCGCTTTCAAGTGCTTCGACCGGGAGCCCGACAAGATCAAGGCCGCCGTGGCCGCCCGCGACACCATCCGGGCCGACGATTTCATCTGCATCAACCTCGACACCTTCAACGACCGCCAGTCCCTCTACGCCTTCTACGTCAATCCCCTGGGCATCCAGACCGACAGCCGCTTCGCCGGAGGCAAGGAGGATTTCAGCGTCGACGTCGTCTGGACGAGCGCCGGCCGGCTCGACCCGGACGGGTACACCGTCGAGCTTCGCGTGCCGTTCAAGAGCATCCGGTACGCCGGAAAGCGGCGGGTCGAGATGTCCATCTTCTTCGAGCGCCGCATCGCCCGGATCTCCGAGCACAGCTCCTTCCCCGCCCTCGACCCGGCCCGCGGCTACTTCTTCCTGACCCAGATGATGCCCCTCGAGCTCATCGACATCAAGAAATACACCCTGCTCGAGGCCCTGCCGGCCTTCACTTACGGCCAGGATTACGGCCACACCGAGGGAGCGCTCCGGCGAGAGAAAGCCCTCCGCGACCTCAGCCTGACCGGGAAGTACGGCCTGACCTCCCAGCTCATCCTGGACGCGACCTGGAACCCCGACTACAGCCAGATCGAGGCCGACGCCGGGCAGGTCGACGTCAACCTTCGCTACGACCTTTTCTTCCCCGAGAAAAGGCCCTTCTTCCTGGAAGGCAGCGAGATGTTCAACCAAGCCGGGGCCTCCGGGAGCAACCCGCTCCTGGCTGTCGTCCACACCCGGACGATCATCGATCCGTTGATCGGCTTCAAGCTGTCCGGCAAGGTCGGGAAGAGGGACACCCTGGCCTCCCTGTTCGCCCTCGACGAGTCGCCCTCGAGCGACCCGCTCTACGAACCGGGGGATGACAGGTACGCCGGATTCGGGGTCCTTCGCTACAAGAGGGCCGTGGGGACCGACGGCTACCTCGGCGCCTTCTATACCGGGCGCGGCCACGCCGGCGGGGCCAATCATGTCGCCGGGGCGGACGGGCTCCTGCGACTGAACAAGTCCAGCGTCGTCGGGGTCCACGGCTTCGGCTCGTGGACCAAAGCCGAGGGCGCGGAAAGCACGGCCGGAGGCGCGGCCCTGGCGGCGGACTATCTCTACGACACCCGGGACCTCGGCCTCGAGCTCGGCGTCTACCACGTCTCGACCGGTTTCCGGACCGACGTCGGCTACCTCACGCGCCAAGGCGTCACCGGCCTCTTCGGCTCGCTGACGCCCAAGTTCTATCCGAAGAGCCGCTTCTTCCGCAAGCTCCAGCCCAACCTGTCGCTCGCCCTGCTCAAGGACCTGCCGAGCGGACTGTTCGAGACCGACGACGCGCTGGGCCTGACCGTCCTGCTCCCCGGGAACACGACGGCCCAGTTCCTCGGGCGGTATTCGACGGAGGTCTTCCTCGGGCGGCGGTTCGACACGAGCGGCGGCCTTTTCCAGGTCCTGAGCCACGTCACCAAGCAGCTCTATGTCCGGGGGCTCTATTTCCGGGGCAACTCCATCCGCTACGCGGGCGATCCCTATCAAGGCTACGGGAACCGGTTCCAGGGGTCCGTGACCTACAAGCCTTCCGAGCGCTTCGACCTGACCGGCAGCCTGACCTTCTCGGACTTCTTCCGGGAGTCGACCAAGGAGAAGGAATTCGACTATGCCATCTGGCGCGGACGGCTGACCTACCAGATGAACAAGTACCTCTTTTTCCGCGGGGTCGTCGAGTACAACACCTACCGGAGAACGATGCTGACCGACCTGCTGGCCTCGTTCACCTACATCCCGGGCACGGTCGTCCAGCTCGGCTACGGCTCGCTCTACGACAAGGTCGAGTGGGCGGGCGGGGAATACCGGCCATCGGAGCGCTTCCTCGAAGTCCGGCGCGGCCTGTTCTTCAAGGCCTCCTATTTGTGGCGGCTCTGAGCCTTCGGCCCCGTCACTTGACTTGGAGCAGGGCCTCCAGCTTGGCTCGGTATTCGTCGGGGTTCAGGGGCCCGAAGACCTTCTGGCGGTTGTCGAGCTCGAACTCGCCGAGATACCTGTTCTGGTCCGGGCGGATCTGGAGACGCCACTCGTTGGGCCGGACGAAGCTGAACGTGTACTCGATGATGTGGTCCTTGCTGGGAAAGGTCCAGACCTCGGAGGTCATGGCATTGACGTCTTCGCCGGAGCGTTCGACAGCGGCCGCTCCCGTGCCGCCGCCACCCCCCGTCTGCATCGCCCATCCCGTGTTCTGCTTGTAATCGATGTTCGCAGGGCTCCCGTTGAGGAGATAGACCCGGGCCCGGTCCGTGTTCCAGGGCTGGTTACTGTTCTCCTTGGCGAAGGTCTTGAGAATGAACTCCATGCGGGAATCGAAGAGCTTCTTGGCCTCCGGGCTCCGCGCCTCCCAGAACAGGGCTTGGAACTGGGGCTTGGCGGCGTCGGACAGCTTCTTGTAAGTCTCTTGTTCGTATCTCTGCATCAGGTAATAATGCTGGGTGTACCAGGCGTCCCTGGTCGGCATGAGCCCGGCCGAACACCCCGCCGTTCCCGCGATCCCCGCGAGAAGGGCGGCCAGGAGTCCCACGGCCCCTCCCCGGATCCCCCGATGACGGTCCGATCTGGCGATCATCACACGCCTCCTTTCCGGCCGTTCCCGGCTTCAGATCTTGATGTCGAGGCTTCTCTTGCTCTTGCCGCCTCCGGTGCTGTTGGAGACCTCGACGGTAAGCCTGTATTCCCCCGGGGGGACATCGGCCTCGATCCGCATCTCGTAGAGTTCCTCGAAACGCTGGAGCCCCTCGACCCTGGGCACCGAGATATCGAAGATTTTCTTGGTCTCCCAGACCGGCTGGCCGTCACGGCCCGCCACGCCCAGCTCGACTTCGAGCGTCGTCTTGAAGAGTTCGCCCTCGGACTTGAACCAGATCGCCCGGTAGGGGAGCGTGATGACGACTTGGGGCTTCCCGTCGACCGTCTCGACAGCGACCTCGTAGTCGACGCTCGGCGGGGTCTCGGAGCGCCGGCCGTCGCCCCTCTGCCGTTCGGCCGACTGGGCCCGGTTGATCTCGGTGATGTGCTGGGCCCCGAGCGGCGTCAGGGTGTAGTTCCCGGACCAGTTCTCGTCGATGAAGATCACGGGGAAATAGCCGTACCACCAGATCTCCTGGGGCTTGCCGTAGAAAGTGACCCCTCGGGGGTAGGTCTCGCGGTTGTCGGGCGGCCCGAGGGTGATATAGACCCGGCCTCTTTCCTGGAGCCAGCCCGCCGTGCTGCCTTCCCTGAACAGGCGGTTGGCCGTTTCGATGCGGCCGAAATATTCTTCCTTGAACTCGTTCTCCTCCGTCCCGGGAGTCGGATCGCGCCGGTCCCAGAACTCCTCGATGAACTGGGAGCGGTCCGCCGGGAGGATGCGGAGGAACGCGTCCCGCTCTTCCTTGGTGATGATGTACCGGACCTTGGAGAAGAACTCCCGGCTCTCGGGATCGAGGTTCTTGGGCTCGGGGAAACGGCTGCAGGAGACCACGGCCGCCAACATTATCGCAGCCAGGGCGAAGGAAAAGGCTTTTCTCATTTTTTCTCCTTCAAGGTCCCGACCGCCGCCTTGATCTTCGGCTGATTGGGTTCGATCTGGAGGGATTTCTCGAAGGCCTCGAGGGCCTCTTCGTTCTGCCCGAGGGACCTGAAGCAGTCCCCGAGGGCGTTGAGGACGCTGACGTTGGTCCCGAACCGCTGGAGGTAGGTCTTATAGAACGAGATGGCATCAGCCGCCGCCCCGAGGACCTGACTGGCCTCTCCCAAGAGGAGCAGGAAACCGGATTCCTCCTGGTCGTCGACAAAGGCCCGGGCGACGTCCAGGGCCCGCCCCGCGTCCTTGTTCTTGAGATAGGCCCGGGCCAGGTCGAGAGCGTACTTCCGTTCCGTAGGGACTCGGCGGTAGGCCGATTCGAGGAGCGGGACGGCCGCGGCCGCCTCCTCCTTATTCAAGCGCTGCTTGCCGAGGATGTAGGCGATCTCGGGACTGTCGGGCGAAGGGAAGGGCATGGACAGGACCCACGGTCTGTTGAGGCCGGCGAGCGGGGTGATGTAGAAGGGAGCCTTTTCCGTAACCACCGGCTTGCCCGCGCCGTCATAGACGGTCGCCTCGAGCATGTAGTAGGCCGGAGGCATTTCGGCCAGCGCGAAATCCTCGGTGATGTTCTGGAGGTCGGGCAGCTCGGACAGCCGGCGGCTCAGGGTCTTGGCCCGTTCCCCCTCTCGGACGAAGGTCCATTCGAGGCTCCCCGACGCGCGGAGCTCCGCCGTCAGTCCGTTGAGCTGCAGGAAGACGGTCATGACGTCCGCCTGCAGGAAGTCGTTGCGCGGCGACGGCCGCAGCTGGGCGCCTCCGAGCAGGAACGGCTTGACCTGCCCGCTGAACTTCGTGTCCCGTTCGGACTTGTTGGCCAGCAGGACCGGGCTCATCCAGGCCGCGTCCGCCCCGGGGATCTTGATCGGGCATTCGAAGGTCGTGAACTCCTTGGAGACCGTGTTCTTCAGGATGACGCTGAGCTTGTAGTCGCCCGGGACGACCGGGAACAGGTCCTGGTAGCTGAACAGCCGGTCCCGGATGGAGGCGATCTGCCGGGAGTTCATCTCGATGGGGATGCGGCGCTCGAACTGGTAGACGAACAGGCCCTTGGCGTCGGTGATGTTGCCGTCGATCTCGAGATTGGACAGGAACCGGTCCCCGTACTGCTCGAACGACAGCCGGCTGGGCTCGATGAGGTAATGGACGAAGGCCCCTCCCTTCGGATGCTGGTGGACGAAGACCCGGAACTCGCTCTCGATGAAATTGGCCGTGTAGTCGACCTCGACGATGTCCTTGTAGGCCAGCAGCTTTTCGGCGTACGAATCCCGGACCTTGAAGGTCGGCGCCTGGGGGATCTTGGCGCCGATCAGGATGTCCGAAGCCATCGACGGGGTGATGCCCATCGTCGCCTCGCCGGGGATGAGATTGATCGAGACTTCGGCCAGCTGCGGATGCCTCTTGAGAAGCTCCCGGTAGGCTTCCGTGTAGCTGGCCTGGTCACCGGCGTAATGGGTCATCAATCCCTGCGGGCCGTCGCGGATGGGCGAATAAAGGATGTATTCGCCGGCGTTGTACTTCTTGAAGAACATCACGTTGAAGGCATTGGGCAGGCCGTATTCGGCCATCCCCTCATAGAACCACACCTGGAGGGGATAGATGTCGGACTGGTTGTCGTAACGCTCGATGATCTTCGGCTCGCCGAGCAGGATGTAGATACGGCCCTGGTCCGACTTCCAGCCCGGCTGGGGGGATTCCTTGCCGTAATACTGGTTGGCGTGCTTGATCCGGCGGTAATGCTCGGTCTTGAACTCGTTGTCCGGCGTGTTGGGGGTCGGGGCTCGCTGCTGGAGGTGGGCACTGGCTTTCACCCCGAGCTGACCGGGCGGGAGAATATCTATCTCAATGGGGCCATCCTGGGCATGCAGCGCGTCGAGATCGAGCGCAAATTCGATGAGATCGTGGCTTTTGCCGAGATGGAGAAATTCATCGATACGCCGGTCAAGTTCTATTCCAGCGGCATGTATATGCGATTGGCGTTTTCGGTGTCAGTGCATCTGGAGCCTGAAATCTTGCTGGTGGATGAAGTGCTGGCGGTGGGTGACGCCGACTTCCAGAAAAAATGCCTGGGCAAGATGGGCGATGTTGCCGGGCAGGGACGCACGGTGGTGTTTGTCAGCCATCAGATGAATGCTGTGCGCGAATTGTGCCCGCGCTGCATATGGTTGGAAGATGGCAGTATGGCGGAGGATGGTGAAACGCGCACGGTTATTGCGCATTATTTGAGTTCGGGGGCATCCAACAGCGAGTGGGTCGCAATTGGGAACTCCCATCTAGCAAATCCGTACTTTAATCCGAAACGGTTTTGCGTTGTGGATACTTCTTTTCAGGTGATTCAGAACAACGTGTCCGCCAGCGAAACAGCAGGTATTTTGATCGAGGGAGTGACTGAAATCGCCAACATTGCTTTGACAGTGGGTTTTGCAGTGTATTCATCGAGCGGCGATCTGCTGTTTTGGTCGCTGCATACCGATGTGGATCGAGAAGATTGGCTCACGATTGAGCCGGGATATAATAAATTAGTGGCCTGGTTGCCTCCGCATTTCCTAAATGAGGGAGATTATCGTATCGAGTTGATTTTGAGTTTGCATTTCCAGGAATGGTTAAGCCAACCAGGAGTAAATGCGCCCACATTACTACTTTCTATCCGTGGTGGATTGAGTTCGTCGCCCTATTGGATGATGGCTAGACCTGGTCTGCTTGGACCAGTGATTCCTTTTAGCCTTGTCAAGGAATAAGAAATATTATGGATATTCCCTCTACTCCAGTTATCGCTGACTTGATTCTAAAACTGCAAAAAGAATATAGCATCCATGATTTTGTCGAGACGGGTACTTATTTAGGTGCGACTGCCGTTTGGGCCAGTCAGAGATTCGAAAGAGTATATACCATCGAAGCATCAAAGGAACTGTGGGAACGGGCGGTAAGCAATCATGCATCAATTGGCAACATCGAATTTTTATATGGTGATAGCTGGTCTGTTCTTGACAGATTAGCCCCTCGTTTGGTTTCGCCAATTTTTTATTGGTTAGATGCTCATTGGAGCGCTGGCAACACTTTTGGGGAAGGGGCGGAATGTCCTCTTTTGGATGAATTGGCAATTATACAAAAACAACCACAGGCAGCCTTTATATTGATCGATGATGCCGATATGTTTCTATCGCCGCCGCCTCGTCCCCACTCACCTGATGCCTGGCCAGATATTTATTCTGTATTGTATTTGTTGAAACAGGAATTTGAGAATTATGTTGTTGTGTTTGAGAATGTGATAATTTGCGTTCCCACGATCGCCAGATCTTTTTTGGCATCCTATTGTCAAGATCGAAATACGGCGCGGAGCAAAGAAAGGAATCGAGTCAAGATATCCCTGTTTCAAAGAATATTATCGCGCTTGCGCACTTTCTAGGTATGTTATCATGCTAAAGCATTTCTGGCGCTATTGGGTTCATCTCGTGTTTCCAACTGGTCAACTTATTCGGTCAGCGGGCTTATATGTGAATAAATTCTATGATCAACTGGTTATTCCGCCTGGTGTTAGCGCGTTTGATTTTTTGATCGAGAAGCGCATTGCCAGGCCGAATTCCCCTTTGCGATTACATCTGGGGTGTGGGGAGGTTTTTCTAAGGAATTATGTCAATATCGATTTTCCACCCTCTTCTCACACTGTACAGCATAAAGCCGTAGCGGATGTTTTTGCAGACCTAAAGGATTTATCTTTTCCTGCTTTTTCAGTGGACGAGGTTCGCTTACATCATGTATTCGAACATTTCGATCGCCCCACCTCCCTTGCCTTGTTGTGTACCTGGCAGCAGTGGTTGAAAATCGGAGGTGTGCTGATCATCGAAACCCCGGATTTCGAGGCCGCGGTCAAGCGCATGCTCCACAGCCCGAACCAGCAGGAACGCAGC
>JAWOHF010000272.1:0-13253 GCA_046496285.1 Candidatus Aminicenantota bacterium | reverse complement strand
TGATCA
Source organism: Candidatus Aminicenantota bacterium (assembly GCA_046496285.1). GTDB lineage: Bacteria > Acidobacteriota > Aminicenantia > Aminicenantales > Saccharicenantaceae > RBG-16-66-30. The sequence continues at coordinate 13,247 of JAWOHF010000272.1, read as the reverse complement.
TCGCCGCAATGGCCCTGATCAAGATCCAGATCGGAGCGCTGGAGCTCGCCCCCGCCATCCACACCTTCTGGGTGAGCCTCAACTACGGCTTCGGCTTCGTACTGATTCACCTTCTTCACTTCACGGTCGCAACCAAACAGCCCGCGATGACCGCCGCGCGCCTGGCCGCGGCGATCGAGGAAAATGAGCGAGGCACCGCGGATCCAGCCCGCCTAGCCGACCTCCTGCTCCAGGTGGGACGCTCTCAGTTCGTCGCGGTCGTCGGCAATGTCAGCGTAGCCCTCCCGGTCGCGATCCTGCTCGGCCTGCTCTATCGACTCGTGCTGGGCGCGCCCCTGCTCGATGCACAAGAGGTCGACTACCAGGTCCACCAACTCATGCCGTTCGCGGGACTCGCGCTGTTCCACGCCGCGATTGCGGGGGTCTGGCTCTTCGTCGCCGGGCTGATTTCCGGCTTCTTCGACAATCGCTGCGCCTATCTCGACCTGCCGGGCCGTCTGCGCGAGCATCCGCTGCTCCGACGCATCCTCTCCGATCGGTTGCGCGGCCGACTCGCGGATTACATCGGGCACAACTACGGGGCCCTGGCCGGAAACTTCTTCTTCGGGTTGTTGCTGGGCGTGACCGGTTACATCGGCTATCTGCTGAGCTGATCGTCCCCTGGGCCAGGAACTCCGCTCCTCCGATCCGGGTCGCCTCCCGGTCGAAGAGGTGGATGAAGAGCCGGCCGATCGTCTTCCGCTTCCGTTCCGGGGACACGACGCCCTTGAGCTTCTCCAGGAACAGGTCCGTGGCGTCGATGCCGATGACTTTGAGGGCGAACTTGTGCCGGAAGGCCTCCATGAGGTCCGCATACTGCCCTTTCCGGAGCAGGCCGTTGTCGATGAAGATGCAGACGAGCTTGTCCCGGACGGCTTTGTGGATGATGAGCGAGGTGACGAGCGAGTCGACGCCGCCGCTCAGTCCGCAGATGACCTTGCCGCGGCCCACGGTCTCCCGGATCTCCCTGACCTTGTTCTCGACAAAGGAGGACATGCTCCAGTCGGCCTTCAGGCCGGCCAGGCGGAAGAGGAAATTCCCGAGAACCCTCTGGCCCTCCCGGGTGTGGATGACCTCGGGGTGGAATTGGACGCCGAAGAACCTCCGGCCGCGGTCCTCGATGGCGGCGGCCCTGGTGTTGGCGGTGCTTCCGGTGACGGCGAATCCCGGCGGGACCTTTTCCAGGCGGTCGCCATGGCTCATCCAGACCTGCTCCCGGTCCTTGACCCGGGCCAGGAGGCCGGAGCGGTCGAGGACCCGCAGGGACGCAAAGCCGTACTCCCGCTCCTTGGAAGGGATGACTTTGCCGCCCAGGAAATGGGCCATGAGCTGGACCCCATAGCAAATCCCCAAAATGGGGACACCAAGCTCGAAAAGGCCCTCGGGCGGATGCGGCGCGCCCTTCTCATAGACGCTCTGCGGCCCTCCGGACAGGACGAGGGCGGACGGGGCGGCCTGGCGGATCTTGGCCAGGGGAGTCGAATAGGGCAGGATCTCGGAATAGACGCCGAGCTCGCGGACCTTCCGGGCGATGAGCTGAGTGTACTGCGACCCAAAATCGAGGATCAGGACTTTCGACATGGAGGGATTTTATCAGACCGACGGCCCGGATTCAAATGGGCCGCGCTTGACGACGACCAGGGTCCGGTCGTCGAACGGCTCGACGCAGGCCGTGAACCTCGCGAGGCCGCGGAAGACCGCGTCCAGGACCTCCGGGGCGTCCTTGTCCCGCTCTTCGCAAAGGACGCCCGCAAGCCCCTCGACGCCGAACTCCTCCTCCCCGGCGTTCCGGCTCTCGGTGAGCCCGTCCGTGTACATGACGAGGACCTCGCCCGGGCCGATGGTCTCCTCGCCGACCTCGTAGGCCCGGCCTTCGAGCATGCCCAGGACGAGGCCGGTCGCGGGAAGCTCCCGGATCCGGCCGTCCCGTCCGACGAGGAGGGGCGGATTGTGCCCGGCGTTGACGTATCGGATCCGGCCGGTCCCGCTCTCGAGCTCGGCGAAGAAGAAGGTGATGAAGCTGTGGATGTCAGAGCTTTCGTGGACGAACTCGTTGAGGCTCGCCGCGAGGGCCGCCAGGTCCGTCCCGTGGCGGAGCTCGGCGCGAAGCCAGGCCCGCAACGAGGCCATGAGCAGTGCGGCCCCGACGCCTTTGCCCGAGACGTCGGCCACGGCCAGGCCGGTCCGCTCGGGCCCGAGGACGATGAGGTCGTAATAGTCGCCTCCGACCTCCAGGCAGGGCAGGGCCCGGGCCGCGATGCCGTATCCCTTGCATTCCGGGATCGAACGCGGCAGGAAGCCGCGCTGGATGTCGGCGGCGATCTTGATCTCCTTCTGGGCCTTCTCGGCCCGGATGAGGTCGGCGACCCGCTCGGCCTCCCGGATCTTCACGGCGGCCGTGCTGGCCAGCAGGGTCATCAACCGGAGGTCGTCGTCCCGGAAAGGATCGGTCAGGCCGTGCCGGTCGGCGTACAACACGCCGATGACCTCGTCAGAGTCCCCGATGGGTACGCAGAGGGCCGACCGGATGCCCTTGTCGATGAAGCTGTTCTCGGCCTCGGGATCGGAACCAGGGCTGTCGATGAGCACGGAGAGCTGTCGCTCGAAGGCCATGGATACGACCGTCCGGCTGACCTGGATCTCGTCGCCGCCGCGTTGGCCGCCCCGGATCCTGGCCGCGCGCGTCTCGAGCCCGCCGCCCTCGGCCCGCAGCATGACCACGCACTGGTCCATGGGCACGTGGCCGTCGATGAGGTCGAGGATGTCCTCGAGAAGGTCCTGGAGCGGCTTGTGGGCGACCAGGGTCTTCCCGACCTGGACCATGATCTGGAGGGCGCGGTTCGCGTCGCGGACGTCCTCCTCGACGGCGAGCGGGGCCGGAGCGGCCTCCCTCTCCGCGGGGCGCCCGATGATCGTCCGGAAGGGTACCGAGGAGGCGGCGTCCGTCCCCGAAACGGGCCTGTCGACGAGCCGGACCCGCGGCATCCTCGGGCGGTCGAAGGTCATCCATGTGTCGCCGACGCGGATCTCGTCGCCGGGAGCGAGCGTCCCGGGGCCCTCGATCCGGAGATCGTTGACGAACGTGCCGTTCTTGCTGGCCGCGTCCCGGATGACGAAGCCGTCACCGTCCCGCTCGATGAACGCGTGACAGGATGAACAGTGGGCGTCGTTGAGGACGACGTCGTTCGCCGGCCCCCGGCCGACGGACGTCCGCTCCGCCTCGAGGGTCACCTTGGAGGGGGCGCCCTCGCGCGGATAGATGTAAAGAACGGCCATGCTCGACCCCCGCGCTATTATACTGCAGATCCGCCCCGACCGGCGCCATTCAATTTCATTTTCCTGCCGTTTCCGGGGATCCGGGATCGATCGATGGCGATAGGTATGCCCCTGAAGACCCCCATAGCGGAAGGGGACCGGCAGGGCGGCGGAATTGTCGGCGGCGGGCGATATCTGCTACACTGGGCCCGAGGACCGAAGGAGGCCGCGACCATGGAATGGGAAAAAATGGCCCGGGAATTGAGTCAAACGACGGACACCAAGATCGTCCTGCTGGTCATGGACGGCGTCGGCGGGCTGCCCGTCGACGGCCGGACCGAGCTCGAGACGGCCCGCAAACCGAACCTCGACGCTCTCGCCGCGCGCGGGGTTTGCGGCCTGTCCGATCCGGTCTTCATGGGCATCACGCCCGGGAGCGGCCCGGCCCACTTGGCCCTTTTCGGCTACGACCCCCTCCGCTACCGGCTCGGCCGCGGCATCCTCGAAGCCCTGGGCTCGGGGGTCGACGTCGGCCGGGACGATCTCGTGGCCCGCGGCAATTTCGCCACCCTCAAGGACGGCCTGGTCGTCGATCGACGTGCGGGCCGCATCCCGACCGAGGAGAACGTCCGGCTCTGCGAGCGACTCAACGCCGGCCTGCCCCGGCGGGAAGGGGTCGCGATCCGGGTCTTTCCGGGCAAGGAGCACAGGTTCGTGGCCCGGTTCACCGCCGAGGGCCTGTCCGACGCCCTGTCAGACGCCGACCCGCAGAAGGACGGCCAGCCCCCGGTGCCGACGTCCCCGATCGCGCCCGACGCGGCCAAGGCCTCCGGCATCGTCAATCGATTCCTCGACGATGTCACGGCCGCCCTCGAGAACGAGTCCAAGGCCAACACGGCCCTCCTCCGCGGCTTCTCCAAGTTTCCGTCCATCCCGACCATGCCGGAGCTGTTCAAGGTCCGCCCGGCGGCCATCGCCAACTACCCGATGTACAAGGGCCTGGCCCGGCTCCTGGGCATGGAGGTCATGGACGTCGAAGGCGGCACCGCCGGCCTCTTCGATTCGCTGGAGAAGAGCTACGCCGGCCACGACTTCTTCTACATCCACTATAAAAAGACCGACTCGGCCGGCGAGGACGGGAATTTCGCGGCCAAGGTCGCGGCCATCGAGGAGCTCGACGCCCACATTCCCCGCCTCCTGGCCCTCCGCCCGGACGTCCTCGTCGTCACCTCGGACCACTCGACGCCCTCGCTCCTCAAAGGCCACTCGTGGCATCCGAACCCGTTCCTGCTCGTCTCGGCGACGGCCGGCGTCGACGACGCCCTCGTCTTCACGGAGAGGGCCTGCGCCAGGGGCTTCCTCGGCCGCTTCCGTTCGCTCTACGCCATGCCCCTGATGCTGGCCCACGCCCTCAAGCTCAAGAAGTACGGGGCCTGAAACGGCCCTCCAACAAGGGACCGCCCGCCGGAGAGCCACGCCCCCGGGGTGACCCCACTGGCCGACAAGGCGGAGCAGGAAAGGGCCCGGTCGGTAGACAAGGCTTGACGCCTCCTATAAAATTAAAGGGAATTGAAGATCGCGAGGCCCGTTTCGCCCATTCTCCTCCTGTGGTCGCTGTGCGCCTTTCTCCAGGCCGGGGCCCAGACCGACCCGCGGGCCGAGATCGCCAATCTCCGCCAGCACACTCATCCGGCCTTCACCCGCATCGTGCTCGACATCGGGACGCTGCGCGAGTACACCTCGGGCGAGCTGCGGGACCCGGACCGGATCTATGTCGACGTCCTCCAGGCCAAGCTCAACCCCATCCTCCAGAACCAGTCCTACCCTTGTCAGGCGGGCTACATCAGCCAGGTCCGGATCTCCCAGAAAACGCCGAGCACGGTCCGGGTGGTGGCCGACGTCGACTTCGCCGAGGTCCTGTCCTACAGGGTCTATCCTCTTTTCGACCCGTTCCGTTTGGTCATCGACATCCACCCGGTCGACAGGGCCGGCGCTCCCGGGGGCGCGGCCCCGCCCGGCAACATCCCGCCCGCGAAACCCTCGGGCCGGCCTCCGGACCCCGCCTCGTCCGGATATTCGATGGCCCGGCAGCTGGGCCTGGGTGTGCGGACCATCGTCATCGATCCCGGGCACGGCGGCCCCAAGCCGGGGACCATCGGCAAGAGCGGCCTCCAGGAGAAGACCATCAACCTCGACGTGGCCCTGGCCCTCCAAAAGCTCCTGAGGGAAAAAGCCGGCTTGGAGGCCGTCCTGACGCGGGAGACGGACATCGACGTGCCCCTCGAGAACCGGACGGTCATCGCCAACCAGAAGCGGGCGGACCTGTTCGTCTCCATCCACACGAACGCCCACCGGGACAGGAAGCGGGGCGGCGTCGAGACGTTCTACCTGAACATCAGTCCCGACCCCGAGGTCAACAGGCTGGCCGCCCTGGAGAACGCCACCTCGACCAAGAACATCGGCGAAATGAAGGGCATCATCCAGAAGATCGTCCAGAACAGCAAGATCCAGGAATCGCGGGACCTGGCCGACAAGATCCAGCGGAACCTGGTCAAGTCCCTGGCCAAGGACCTGCCCGGGGTCCAGAGCCTGGGGGTCAAGGGCGGCCCGTTCTGGGTCCTCATCGGCGGGGAAATGCCGTCCGTGCTGGTCGAGATCTCTCACCTCAGCAACGCGCGCGAGGAGGAGAAGCTCAAGACGAGGAAGTATCGTGAGCTGGCCGCTCAGGGCATTTACGACGGCATCATGGAATACATCAGATCTCTCGGGAAAGGATGATCCGCATGAACAGACGCACATTCATCAGGGACGTGGCCGTCGGCGGCCTGGCTCTTCGCTGGGCGCCGGAACTTCTCGCCGGGCAGGCCGCGCCGGCACTTCCTCATCTGGGCGTCGCCGAAGGGGCCTCTCCCTACGCCATCACCAAGGAAGCCGTGGCCGCCATCGGCGGGATGTCCCGGTTCGTGGCCCGGGGCGACAAGGTCGTCGTCAAGCCCAATATCGGCTGGGACCGGACCCCGGAGATGGCCGCCTGCACCAATCCCGAGGTCGTCAAGGCCCTCGTCGAGCTGGCCCAGGAGGCCGGGGCCAAGAGCGTCATCGTCATCGACAACACGACCAACCAGGCCCGCCGCTGCTACATCCGCTCGGGCATCCAGGAGGCCGTCAAGCAGGCCGGCGGGACCATGCTCTTCGTCGACGAGCACCGGGTCAAGAAGATGAGCCTGGGCGGAGAGTGGCTCAAGGAATGGGACATCGTCCTCGACGTCATCGAGGCCGACAAGATCATCAACGTGCCGATCGCCAAGCACCACTCCCTGTGCCGGGTGACCCTGGGCATGAAGAACTGGCTCGGAGGCATCAGCGGCGCCCGCAACCAGCTCCACCAGCGGATCGACGAGGCCGTGGTCGACCTGGCCGCCTTCTTCAAGCCCGCATTGACCGTGCTCGACGCCTATCGGATCCTCGTCCGGAACGGCCCTCAGGGGGGGCGGATCTCGGACACGGAGCTTCGGGAGACGGTCGTGGCCGGCGTCGACGCGGCGGCCGTGGACGCCATGGGCGCGTCCTTCTTCGAGCTCACGCCCCAAGACGTCCCCTACCTGCGCATGGCGCGGGAGCGGGGGTTGGGCCGCATCGACCTGGAGGGCCTGAAAATTGAGAAAAGAAAGATCTAAGAAATACCGGGCCCTCCAGCGCCTCCGGATGGCCAGCCAGGCCGGGTTCTTCGCCCTTTTCCTCTATCTCCTCATCGGAGCGCGCTACACCGGAGAGGATTACATCGGCTCCACCGTCCAGCGCTTTTTCCATTTCGACCCTCTGCTGGCCCTGGTCACCATCGTCTCGGCGCGGGTCCTCATCGCCTCGTTCGTTTTCGCCCTCGTCACGGTCGTCGCGACCGTCCTGCTGGGGCGTGTTTTCTGCGGCTGGGTCTGCCCGCTGGGCTCGGTCCATCAGTTCGCCTCCTTCGCCTTCAAGCGGACCAAGTTCCTGCGGCCGCCCAAGGAGGAGAGCGCGAGCCTGGCGTGGAAGTATTTCATCCTGTTCGCCATCCTGGCCGGCGCTCTCCTCGGCCTGAACCTGGCCGGATACCTCGACCCCTTCTCCTTCCTGACCCGGTCGCTGTCGACGGCCGTCTTCCCGGTCCTGGCCCAGGGTCTTTCGAGCCTGAACGGCGTCATCTACGGGCTGGGGCTCGTTTCGGTCGGACGGTCCGTGTCCCATTTCCTCGAGAACTGGTCCCTCAACGCTACGTTCGTCCAGGGGTTCGCCATCGGCCTGATGTTCCTGGGAGCCTTGGCCCTGAACGCCCGGAAGGAGCGTTTCTGGTGCCGGTACCTGTGCCCGACGGGAGCTCTGCTGGGCCTGCTCTCCCGCGTCAACCTCTTCAAGCTCCGGATCGACCCCGAGAAGTGCATCGAGTGCGGTCTCTGCACCCAGCACTGTCAGACCCAGGCCCAGCCCTTCCCCAACGACAAGTGGAAAAGCGGCGAGTGCGTCTACTGCGAAACCTGCGCGGCCATTTGCCCGACCGCGGCCATCGGCTTCCCGGCCGGGGCCGCGGCGGAAAAGATGACCAACGTCTCCAACGTCGACTTGTCGCGCCGCAAGGTCCTTCTGTCGACCTTCCTCGGCCTTTTCGCCGTGCCCTTCTTCCGCCTGACGCCGTTCCGCAAGCGGGCCTCTCTCAAGCTCATCCGGCCGCCGGGGTCGCTCGCCGAGGACGCCTTCCTGGCCAAGTGCGTCAAGTGCGGCCAGTGCATGAGAGCCTGCCCGACCAACGGCCTCCAGCCGGCCCTCGTCGAGGCCGGCCCCGAGGGTCTCTGGACGCCCATGCTGGTCCCCAAGATCGGCTACTGCGAGTACTACTGTTCCCTCTGCACGCAGGTTTGCCCGACGGGAGCCATCAAGGAGCTGACGATCGAGGACAAGAGCGTTGTCAAGATCGGCACGGCCTGGGTCAACCAGAACCGCTGCATCCCCTACGTCCTGGGCAAGCCTTGCATCGTCTGCGAGGAGCACTGCCCCGTCTCGCCCAAGGCCATCCAGCTCGTCGACGCCGAGGCCCATCTTCCCGACGGGCGTATCGTCGTCCAGAAAGGCCCGGTCGTGGACATCGAGCTGTGCATCGGGTGCGGCATCTGCGAGAACAAGTGCCCGGTCATGGACGACCCGGCCATCTTCGTCACCAGCGTCGGCGAGACGCGGTCCGAAAAGAACCGGTTGCTGCTCGAGCTCCTGCCGGGGACACCCGACGACCCCTCCCGGTAACGGCTGGAGGGGCCTCGGGGATCCTCTCTCTCGCTGTAAGGACTTCTCGGCTCGGGGCGCGCCGCTCCGTCGGCCGCGGCCTGGCCCGGCGAGCCAGGCCGCTTCGACTCCGGGCTTCGCTCTGGAAGGCGCGGATCCGCGCCTTCCATCCGTGCCCGCTCCGCCCTCCGACGGCCTCCTCCGGGCATCGCCCCTGCGCCATTGCCCTTATGCGCTCGTTCGACGATCCCCTCGGCCCCGGCTTCAGAGGTCGTCTCCGTCCGCGCGGTGATTCTCTTCGCCTCCCAGCGGAGGTCTATTCCGCCAGGGCTTTCTTGAGCTCCTGGGTCAGGAGCGGCACGACTTGGAAGAGGTCGCCCACGATGCCGTAGTCGGCGACCTTGAAGATGGGCGCCTCGGGATCCTTGTTGACGGCCACGATGAACTTGGAGGACGACATCCCGGCCAGATGCTGGATGGCCCCGGAGACACCGATCGCGAAATAGAGGCCGGGAGAGACGGTCTTGCCCGTCTGGCCGACCTGGTGCTGGTGGCCGATCCATCCTGAATCGACGGCCGAGCGCGAGGCCCCGACGGCGGACCGGGGGAAAAGGGCGGCCAGCTCCCGGAGAAGAGCGAAATTCTCCGGGCCCTTGAGTCCCCGGCCTCCGGTAACGATCACTTCGGCCTCGGTGACGTCGATCTCGGCGCTCGCCTCCTTCAGGACCTCCGTGACCCGCCCCTTGACCGCCCCATCGGGGACGACAACATCTTTGCGGATGACCTCCCCGGTCCCCGGGGCCGCTTCGCCTGCCGGGAAAACATTGGGCCGGAGGGTGGCCATTTGGGGACAGGACTTCAGCGTGCACGAGAGGATGGCCTTCCCGGCGTAGATGGGCCGGGTGAATTCGAGCTTGCCGTCCCTCACCGCGACCTTGATGCAATCGGAGGCCAGGCCCACGCCGAGCCGGGCCGCGGCCCGCGGCGCGAGGTCCCGTCCCATGGCCGTGGCCGCGAAAAAGACGGCCGCCGGCCGGGCCTCCGCGGCCCATTCGGCCAGGGCCAGCGCATAGCCTTGGGCCGAATAATCCGCGAGGGCCGGGCTGTCGAGGGCATAGACCCCGGCCGCCCCCGCGGCGAATGCGCCGGGGGCCAGCCCCTCGACCCCCGCACCGACCAGGACCGCGACCGCTTGGCCGCCGAGCTCGGCGGCCCGTCTCTTCGCTTCGGAGAGAGCCTCGAGGGAGCTCTTCTTGATCTTTCCGTCCCGCGTTTCCATGAATACGGCGATCATCGTCTCTCTCCTTACTAAATGACCTTGGCCTCGTTGCGGAGCAGGGCGACGAGCTCGCGGGCCGTGTCGGCCGGGTCGCCCTGCAGGACCTTGCCGGACTGGCGCGCGGCCGGGACGTCCAGGCCGGTGATCTCGACCTGCGGCGCGAGATCATCGGCCCCGAACCCCAGCTCGTCGAGAGTGATGACCGGGATGTCCTTCTTCTTGGCGGCCATGATGCCCTTCAGGGTCTCGTAGCGGGGCTCGTTCAGCCCCTTCTGGGCGGAGACGACGGCGGGAAGGGAAAGAACCACCTTCTCCGCCCCTCCTTCGATCTCGCGGAGGGCCGTCGCGGCGCCGTCCGCCACCTCGAGCTTGGTCACCACGGTCGCCTGGGGCAGGCCCAGGAGCTCGGCGACCATGGCCGGCACCTGGCTGTTGTCGGCGCCCACGGATTGCTTCCCGAACAGGAGCAGGTCGGTCCCGGGGAACTTGCGTTCCACGGCCCGGGCGATCGTCCGGGCCGTCCGCAGCCCGTCGTACGTTTCCGGGGCGGCGTCCTTGATCAGGAAGGCCTCGTCGGCGCCCATGGCCAGGCTCTTGCGCAGCACGGCGACAGACTCGTCCTTGCCCGCGGAGACCACGCGGACCACGCCGCCATGGGCTTCCCGCAGCCGGAGGGCCTCCTCGATGGCGTACTCGTCGTACGGGCTGATGACGAAATTCAGCCCCTCCTCGACGACCGCCTTCGTTTCGTGCCGGATGCGGATCTTGGACTCCGTGTCGGGGACCCGCTTGATGAAGACGAGGATGTTCATGTGTCACTCCTTTCCGGACCGCGGACGGGGGTTCGGCCTCTATTCGAAGCGCTTGAAAAGCAGCGAGCCGTTGGTCCCGCCGAAACCGAAGGAATTGCTGAGGGCGTGGACGATCTCGGCCTTCCGGGCCGCGTTCGGGACGTAGTCCAGGTCGCATTCCGGGTCGGGGAACTCGTAGTTGATGGTCGGGGTCATGATCTGGTGGAACAGGCAGAGGGCGGTGATGCCGGCCTCCAGGCCGCCGGCCGCCCCCAGGAGGTGACCGGTCATGGATTTCGTCGAGTTGACGGCCAGGCGCGAGGCGTGGGCGCCGAAGGCCTGCTTGATGGCCAGGGTCTCGGTCTTGTCGTTGAACGGGGTCGACGTCCCGTGGGCGTTGATGTACTGGACGTCCTCCGGCCGGACCCCGGCGTCCTCCATGGCCCGCCGCATGACCCGGACGGCGCCGTCCCCGTCGGGCGCGGGGGCCGCGACGTGGTAGGCGTCGCTGGTCATCCCGTAGCCGACGACCTCGCCGTAGATCCGGGCGTCGCGCTTCAGGGCCCTCCCGAGCTCCTCGAGGATCACGATCCCCGCCCCCTCGCCCATGACGAACCCGTCGCGGCGGGCGTCGAAGGGACGCGACGCTTTCTGAGGGGCATCGTTGCGTTCCGAGATGGCCTTCATGGCGTTGAACCCGGCGACGCTGAGCGGGGTCAGAGGCGCCTCGGCCCCGCCCGCGATCATCACCTCCGCGTCGCCCCGGGCGATCATCCGGAAGGAATCGCCGATGGCGTGGGTGGCCGTCGAGCAGGCCGTCGCCGTGGCCGAATTCGGGCCCTTGGCCTGGTAGCGGATCGAGATCTGGCCCGAGGCCTCGTTGATGATGGTCTGGATGAGAAAGAAGGGCGAGACGCGCTCCGGCCCCTTTTCCAGCATGACCTTGTGGGTCTCCTCGATGGAGCCGAGCCCGCCGATGCCCGAGCCGACGTAGGTCCCGGTCTGTTCCCCCTCGAGGTCGGCCGGAGGGATGCCCGAATCCTCCACGGCGAGGTGGGCCGCGGCCATGGCGAACTGGACGAAGAGGTCCATCTTGCGGATCTCTTTGCGGTCCATGAACAGCAGGGGGTCGAAGCCGCTGACCTCGCCGCCGAACCGGGTGGCGTGGCGGGAGGCGTCGAAGCGGGTCAGCGGTCCGATCCCGCTCTCACCGCGCAGGAGCGCCTGCCAGTTCTTGTCCGTCCCCACCCCGAGCGGGGAAACAAGCCCGATGCCGGTCACGACGACACGCCGTTCCGGACAACTCTCCCTCTTCATTCTGTCGATCGATCCGGAAGAAAACAGGACGAAAGGCTTACTTGGCGTGGCCGACGATGTAGTCGAGGGCCTTGCCCACGGTGGTCAGCTTCTCGGCCTGGTCGTCGGGGATATCGAGACCGAACTCGTCCTCGAGGGCCATGACCAGCTCCACCGTGTCCAGAGAGTCCGCCCCGAGATCGTCGATGAAGGAAGCGTCTTCGGTGACCTGCTCCTCGCTGATGCTCAGCTTGTCGGAAACGATGGCCCTGACCTTCTTGAGCAGCTCTTCTCTTTCCATCTTGTCCTCCTTTTCCTTACATATACATTCCGCCGTTGACGCTGATGACCTGCCCGGTGATGTACGAGGCGTCCTCGGAGAGAAGGAATTTTACAGCAGATGCCACGTCCTTGGGAAGGCCGAATTTTTTCATGGGGATGAAATCGAGGAACGCCTTCTTGACGTCCTCGGGAAGATTCTCCGTCATGGCCGTCTGAATGTACCCGGGCGCGACGCAGTTGACGGTCACCCCCCGGGCGGCCACTTCGCGGGCCAGGGACCGGGCGAAGGCGATGGCCCCGGCCTTGGAGGCCGCGTAATTCGCCTGGCCGGCGTTGCCCATCAGCCCGACGACGGAGGCGATGTTGACGATCCGGCCGTATTTGGCCCCGATCATGGGCCGGACAACGGCCTTGGAGAAGCTGAAGATGCCCTTCAGGTTGACCCGGAGGACGGCGTCCCAGTCCTCCTCCTTCATCCGCATGAGAAGGGCGTCCCGGGTGATGCCGGCGTTGTTGACGAGGTGGTCGATCCGGCCGTGGGCGGCCACGACGGCCTCGGCCACCTTCTGGGCCGCCGCCGTATCGGAGACGTCGGCGACATGTCCTTCGGCCCGGCCGCCCTCTTCCGCGATGGACCGGGCGACCCTCTCGAGCTTGTCCTTGAGGACGTCGACGAGGACGACCGCGGCCCCCTCCGCCGCCAGCTCCCGTGCGATCGTCTCGCCGATCCCTTGGGAAGCCCCGGTGACGATCGATACCCGTCCTTCGAAGCGTTTCATGCGCCGGCTCCTTTCAGGGCCAGGCCGTGGCGCAGGATCTCGTCCTGGATCCTCTCCTGGACCCGGTTGACGACGAATTCCCGCGCCCGGGCGACCGCGTTCCGGACGGCGACAGGGCTCGAGCGCCCGTGGCCGATGATGCAGACGCCGTTGAGCCCGAGGAGCTGGGCCCCGCCGTATTCGGAATAATCCACCTTCTTGTAGATCTTCTTGAGGTGCCTCTTCATGAGGAGGTAGCCGAGCTTGGCGAAAATGTTCTTGGTGATCTCCCGCCGG
>JAWOHF010000267.1:0-9786 GCA_046496285.1 Candidatus Aminicenantota bacterium | reverse complement strand
ACCCCAAATCTTCCAAATCTTCTATTAATACACGAAAAAAAATATTAAAATGCGTTTTTCAATGGTAAAAACACCAGCTTTTTGCCTAAAAACGGGACCATTTGGAAGCTAAATTAAATTTGGACAATAAGTTACAACAGCCAAGGCGCTTTCAAGGAAGAAATGGCCCGGACGGGCGTCTAAATATAACTGTGCCCGATATCTCTGTCTTCGGTCTTTGCGCGACGGGCCTTGGCGGGCTTCCAAGGATGTCGTTCTATCTGTCCAACGCCACCACTCCCGCTACCGTCCTCACTCCCGCTACCGTCCTCACTCCCGCTACCGCCACCACTCCCTCCACCATCCTCACTTCCGCTACCGCCACCACTCCCGCCACCATCCTCACTCCCGCCACCGCCATCACCACCGCCGGCCGCCGCGTTTTCGTTTTCCGTTCCTTTTTCGCATCCCCGCCTTCCGGAAATCCTTTGCCGTCCGGCGAAGGAACGTCCGACGCCGATAGATCCCATTCCCTATCTCACCAACCGACAGGAGGAGCTTCATGAATCCCCGCGTTTCCCGCATCGCCCCGGTCGCCGTCCTGGCCTTGGCCATGGTCCTCGGCGCCGGTCAGACGGCCCTGGCCCAATCGCCCACGGCCGACGACTTCAACCAGCTCACATGGCGCTGGGTCGGGCCCGTCAACTTCTCGGGCCGCATCGCCGATTTCGCCGTGCCCCCCGGCCAGACGACGACCTACTACGTCCTGACCGCGAGCGGCGGCGTCTGGAAGACCGAGAACGCCGGCACGTCCTTCGAGCCCATCTTCGACAAGTACGGCCTGATGAGCATCGGCGCCATGGGCATCGCCCCGTCCGACCCGAACATCCTCTACCTGGGCACGGGCGAGCCCATGCACGCCCGCTCCAGCTCGCGCGGCAACGGCGTCTGGAAATCGACCGACGCCGGCAAGACCTGGACCAACGTCGGCCTGACCCAGAGCTATTTCATCAACAAGGTCGCCGTCCACCCGACCAACCCCGACGTCGTCTACGCCGCCACCGAAGGCAAGCTCTACGACAACGAGCCGGGCTCCGAGCGCGGCTTCTACAAGACGACCGACGGCGGCAAGACCTGGACGCGCCTCTGGCCGCTCGCCGACCGCGGCGTGGGCGACTTCGTCGTCGACCCCCGCAATTTCGACGTCGTCATCGCCCAGGCCTACAAGCTCTACCGCCGGACCTGGACCTACATCGACCGCCAGTCCGGAAACCACCTCTACAAGACGACCGACGGCGGCACGACCTGGAAGAAGCTCGCCGGCGGCCTGCCCAACGACATCGACCAGGGCCGCGTCGGCCTGGCCATGTTCCTGAAGAACCCCGACATCGTCTACGCCCGCATGGACGAGCAGGTCAACCTCGGGCTCAACACCCGCGAGAACATGGTGAACTTCCCGTCCTTCCGCCTGTTCCGCGAGGACTTTTCCTTCGACAAGTTCAAAACCTACAAGATCCACCCCGAGATCGCCAAGCTCGTCAAGTTCACGCCCATCGAGGCCGCCGACGAGGCCGAGCTCGTCCGCAAGCTCAACGAGATCGTCAAGGACAAGGACTTCCAGGCCAACGCCGGCGTCGACCTGGCCAAGCTCAACGCCGCGGCCCGCAAGGTCCACGCCAAGAACAAGGACCTCATGACGGCCGTCGACGAGATCGAAAAGGCCGCCAAGCGCCCCGAGTCCGACGACACCAAAGGCCTTTACCAGGCCGTCAACCGCCACATCCTCGAGGTCCTCTACGCCGACTGCTTCCGCAACCAGGCCCCGGTCAAGCGCGACGGCGTCATCTACCGCTCCGACGACCTCGGCGAGACATGGAAGAGGATGACCGAGTACGCCTTCCAGGGCGGCAGCATGGTCGTCAACCAGACCGAAGCGGGCTACTACGCCCGCATTTACGTCGACCCCCAGAACGACCAGACCGTCTACTGCGCCGACACCTACGCCACGGTCTCCACCGACGGCGGCAAGACCCTCAAGCGGGCCAACTGGGATTCCGGCAACTTCAAGCTCCACGTCGACCACCGCGCCTTCTGGATCGACCCCGACAACCCTCTGCACATCCTGAGCGCCAACGACGGCGGCGCCGGCGAGACCTGGGACGGCGGCAAGCATTGGCACCAGAAGGCGACCATCAGCGCCCAGCAGTTCTACGACATCGGCGTCGACAACGAACAGCCCTACAACGTCATGGGCGGCACCCAGGACAACGGCGCCTGGATCGGCCCCTCCCAGAACCGCAACCAGAATGGCGTCTACGCCGCCGATTGGCTGTACCTGCCGACCGGCGACGGCTTCTACGTCGTCCGCGACTGGTGGAACCCCGAATACATCTACTACGAGAGCCAGTTCGGAAGCTCCAGCCGCCAGAACCTCAAGACCGGCGAGATCCAGTCCCTGGCCAAGCGGACGACCCCCGACGAGCTGGCCAAGGGAATGCCCGCCCAGCGCTACCAGTGGAACGCGCCCATCGTCCTGTCGCCCCACAACCCGGGCATCGTCTACATCTGCTCGCAGTTCGTCCACCGCTCCCTCTCGCGCGGCGAGCGCGACACCTTCGTCACCATCAGCCCCGACCTCAGCCGGGCCGACGCCAAGCGCATCGAGGAGTCGAAAAAGACCAACCTCCAATACGCGACCATTTACACCTTCGCCGAATCCCCCAAGAAGCCCGGCCTCTACTGGGCCGGCACCGACGACGGCAACGTCCAGATGTCGCCCGACGGCGGGTCTACCTGGACCAACATCACGGCCAACTTCTACGACATGAAGACGGGCAAGGCCAAGCCCGGCGTCAAGGGCGCCCTCATCCCCTTCGACCGCTGGGTGAAAAGGGTCGTGCCCTCCGCGCACGACGAAAATGTCTGCTACGCCGCCTTCAGCGGCTACCGGACCCACAACGAGGACAAGACCTGGCTTTACGTCACGCGCGACCTGGGCAAGACCTGGGAGGACATCTCCGCGGGTCAGATGAACCCCCTCTTCGATCTCGAGGAGGACCCCGACAACCCCGACGTGCTCTACATGGCCGGCGACCACGGCATCCACGTGACCGTCGACAGGGGCAAGACCTGGACGGCCTTCTCGACCACGGCCCCCAACGTCATCGTCCGCGACCTGGCCATCCAGAAGCGCGACCGCGACCTGGTCATCGGGACCTACGGCCGGGGCATCTACATCGCCGACATCGCCCCGCTCAAGGAGCTCAAGGCCGAGAACCTGGCCAAGGACGCCTTCCTGTTCGACATCCAGGAGGCCGTCCGCTGGAACCGCCTCGAGCGGCGGGGCGAGTCCTACGGCGAGTTCGCCAAGGTCTTCAACCCTCCGATCGGCACGACGTTCTACTACCACCTCAACGGCGAGCCCAAGACGGTCAAGCTGATCGTCAAGGACTGCGCCGGCAACCTCGTCCAGGAGCTCAGCGGAACGGCCAAGAAGGGCCTCCAGAAGACGTCCTGGAACCTGACCCGCCGGGTCGACCCGGCCCAGCAGGCCGCGGCCATGAGAGCCGGCGGGATGCGGGGCGGTCGCCAGAACCTGGCCGATTACGGGACGTACAACGTGACCCTGAATGTCGACGGCAAGGACGTGGCCACCAAGACGGTGACCGTCAGCCCCGACCCAATGTTCAAATAGGCGGGCTCGAGGCGGTTCCTCTCGCGTCGCACCCCCGTCCGTGCTCGCCGCGCCAAAGCGCTCTTCGGCATCAGCGGCTGCGCGCGGGCGGGGGGCCCCCGCGCCGCTGCGTCACCGTCCCTCGCCCGCTAAAGACAGCGAACGAACGGCGAACGAACCGGGACACGTACCTCCGGTACATGTCCCCCCGGCGGTCCGCTCGGCTTCAGTTCCCCGCTTGGATCGGGTCGAGGCGCACAGCGATCTTGCCGGTCAGGGCCTTGCCGTCGACGGTCAGCTTGACGGCGTAGACCCCGGGCTCGGCCGCCTGGCCGCCGCGGCCGAAGGCGCCCCGGTATCCGCCGAAGGCCCCGGCGCCGCGGATAATGATCATGACTTCGCGCTGGATGTCCGCGTATTTCCGGTAGTTCGTCCCGGCTTTGTCGAGGGCGGCCGCGGTCTTGCCGAGCGCTTCTTTCTGCTCGTCGGTCATGTCGGGCCGCTTGATGGTCTCGTCGATCTGCCGCTTCAGCTGATTGACCATCGCCTGCACGGAGGCGGCCGGCGGGTCGAACCGCAGGTCCCAGGCGATGCGGTTGATGCCCGGCTCGACGTCGTCGAGGAGATAGGTCGTCTTCAGGGTGCCGGTGATGTCCGCGACTTCGAGGGTCGCCTGCGAGGCGGGCTTGCCCTTGAGGTAGAAGTGAAGCAGGGCCCCGTCGGGCGGGTTCTCTCCGCTGAAGAAGAGGTTGCCCCGGCCGTAGCCGCCGCGGGCGATCCGCAGCCAGCGGGTGCCGGGCTTGGCCGGCTCGAAGAGGGCCGCGTCCTTCGCCAGGACCTCTTCGGTCGCCGCGCGGAGGGCGGAGATGTCGTCGAGGATCCAGATGCCGCGGCCGTGGGTGCCGGCGATGAGGTCGTGGTCGCGGGGGTGGATGACGAGGTCGTGGAAGGCGACCGTCGGCATGTTGAGCTTGAGGCTCGACCAGGAGGCGCCCGCGTCGCGGCTGTAGAAGACGGAGAACTCGGTGCCCGCGAAGAGCAGGTTCTTGTTGACCGGGTCCTCGCGGATGACGTAGACGGGCTGGTTCGCGGGGATGCCGGCGGTGATGGCCGTCCAGGTCTTGCCGTAGTCGGCCGTCTTGAAGATGTAGGGCTTGAAGTCGTCGCTGCGGTGGCCTTCGAAGGTCACGTAGCAGGTGCCGTCGTCGAAGCGCGAGGCCTCGACCCGGCTGCACCAGGTGCCGGCGGGGACGCCCTTGATGTTCGGGCGGACGTTGGTCCAGGCCGCGCCGCCGTTGCGGGTCAGCTGGACGTTGCCGTCATCGGTGCCGACCCAGATCAGGCCGGGCCGGCGCGGCGACTCGGAGATGGTGATGATCGTACAGTGGGTCTCGGCGCCGGTGACGTCGGGGGTGATGCCGCCGGTCGGCTTGGCGGGGGAGTGCTTCGCTTTATCGTTGGTCGTCAGGTCGGGGCTGATGATCATCCAGCGGTCGCCCCGGTCGAGGGACTTGAACAGGTGGTTGCCGCCGAAGTAGATGACGTGGGGGTTGTGGGGGGAGAGGACGAAGGGGGAGCTCCAGTTGAAGCGGAACGGTCCGCGCTGCTGCTGCATGCGGGCCCGCATGGCCTCTTCCGGCGTCTGCTGGGCGGCGGGCTTGGCGGCCGGGGCTTTCTTCGCGGGCGGATCGGAGGGGACGAAGTCGCGGTAGTTGACGATGTTCGTGGCCATCGGCCGGATGCTCTTGGACTCCCGGGTCTCGACGTTGACGCGCTGGATGTTGCCGCCCTGGCTTTCGGCGTAGACCGTGCGCCAGTCGAGGGGGTCGTTCTGGGTGTGGAAGCCGTCGCCGCCGCTGAGGTTGAACCAGAAGTCGGTCAGGATCTGGCCCTCGCGGTGCATCGAGGGGGCGCCCCAGGTGCCGTTGTCCTGGAGGCCGCCGTAGACGTAGTAGGGGTCGCGCATGTCGGCGCTGACGCCGTAGAACTGGGACAGGCAGAGGTTGTCGAACAGGATCCAGGTGGCACCGTGGTCGTGGGTGATGGAGGCGCCGCCGTCCTGGCCGACGTAGAAGCGGTTCTTGTTGGTCGGGTCGAGCCACATGGCGTGGAAGTCGGGGTGGAGGCCGCCGATCTGGGTCCAGGCGCGGCCGCCGTCCTTCGAGGAGAAGAAGTTGGTGGCCATGTAATAGACCAGGTTGTCGTCCAAGGGGTTGATGTAGATGTGGCTGTAGTAGAAGGGGCGGTTGTTCATGCGGTTGACGTAGATCCAGGAGGCGCCGCCGTCCTCGGAGCGGTAGATGCCCGTGCCGAGCTTGGTCATGTCCTCGAATTCGGGGTTGGGCTTCTGCTGGCCCTCGACGGTGATCGTGGCCCGGGGCTGGAAGCCGTGCTCGACGACGGCCATCAGGACGTTGGGGTTGGAGCGGGAGATGGCCAGGCCGATGCGGCCGAGGTCGCCGGGCGGCAGGCCCGCGGTGAGCTTGGTCCAGGAGGCGCCGCCGTCGGTCGTCTTGAACAGGCCGCTGTTGGGACCGCCGGATTCGAAGTACCAGGGCTGGCGGAGGCGCTGCCAGAAGGCGACGTAGAGGGTGTCGGCGTCGGTCGGGTGCATGACCATGTCGACGGCGCCGGTCTTGCCGTCGTTGGGCAGGCCGCCGGCGAGCTTGACCCAGGTGGCCCCGCCGTCGGTCGTCTTGAACAGGCCGCGGTCGCCGGTGTAGCCCCAGGGCGGGCCGGAGGCGGCGACGTAGACGGTGTCGGCGTCGGTCGGGTGGGTCAGGACCTTGCCGATGGTCTGGGTCGACTCGAGGCCCATGTGGGTGAAGGTCTTGCCGCCGTCGGTCGACTTGTAGATGCCGTCGCCCCAGGCGACGCTGTTGCGGACGCACTCTTCGCCGGTGCCGACCCAGATGATGTTGGGGTCTTTCTGGAAGAAGGCGACGTCGCCGATGGAGGCCGAGCCGTAGTTGTCGAAGATGGGCTCCCAGGTGGTGCCGGCGTTGGCCGACTTGAAGACGCCGCCCGAGGCCGAGGCCACCAGGACCTGGGTGAAGTCGCTGTCGAGGGCCTCGAAGTCGGAGATGCGGCCGATCATGTTGGCCGGGCCGATGTTGCGCCACTTGAGGTGCTTGACGAGGCCGGGGTCGGCGGTCGATGTCGCGGGCGCGTTCTGGGCCGCGAACGGTGCGGCCAGGGCCGCGATCAGGATGACCAGGGCTGTCGCGCGGAGCGCCGTCTTGAGGGTCGGTTTCATGAGGACCTCCTGAAAAAAAGTTTGTATCGATATGAGAGGGATGAGGCGCGGGAGGCGTTCATTGACGAAATGCGCATAAGGGCGGATTATAAAGGAAACGGGAAAGAATTGACATAACCTATCCGATCACTTCCCACGCTATGATGTGAAAGTGCCGCGAATTAGGCCGGGAAAATGCCGAGTATTGGGGTTCCCCAAGCTGATGGCGGAAGCTATTTCTATTGTCGCTAATGTGTTACATCAGCCAAGGCATGATATAATAAGCATGATGAGACGCGCGGCCGTTGTTTCCGCTTTGGGGCTATTGGCGTTCGCTGGACTTTGCGGGGGACAGGCCGGGCCGGCGTTCGACGCGGCCAAGGCCTACGGGTACGTCAAGGCCCAGGTCGACTTCGGGCCGCGGGTGCCGGGCACGGCGGCCCACGTTGCCTGCGCCGAATGGCTGGTGAAAACCCTCAAGCAGTGGACCCCCGACGTCGTCGTCCAGGCCTTTCGGGCCAAGGCCTTCGACGGGACGGCGCTCGAGGGCCGGAACATCGTGGCCTCGTTCGGGACCGGGATGAAGGACCGCGTCCTGCTCTGCGCCCACTGGGACTCGAGGCCCTTCGCCGACTACGACCCGGATCCGGCCAACCACTGGAAGCCCGTTCTCGGGGCCAACGACGGGGCCAGCGGGGTCGGGGTCCTGCTCGAGGTCGCCCGGCAGTTATCGATGAAGAAGCCGGCCGTCGGCGTGGACATCGTCCTTTTCGATCTCGAGGACTACGGCGAGCACCGCAGCCGGCAGGGATATGCTCTCGAGAGCTGGGCCCTGGGATCCCAGCACTGGTCGCGCACCCCTCATCGGCCCGGCTACACGGCCCGCTTCGGCATTCTCCTCGACATGGTCGGCGCGCCCGACGCCCGATTCACCATGGAGGCGACGTCCATGCATTTCGCCCCGGCGGTCATGAGGAAGGTCTGGGAAACGGCCCGGGCCCTCGGGTACGGGAGTTATTTCCTGGAGAAGGAGAGCGGGGCGCTCATCGACGACCATCTGTATGTCAACCGGCTGGCCCGCATCCCGACCATCGACATCATCGACTACGATGACGACCGGGGCGGGTTCACCAAGCGCTGGCACACGGTCCACGACACGATGGAGGGCATATCCGCCAAGACCCTCGAAGCCGTCGGCCGGACCGTGCTGGCCGTCGTCTACAGCGAAAGATAGCCCCAACAGCCAAGGCACGGGGGAAGAAATGCCGGAGGCGTTCCGTCTAAAGACTTGAAGGCTAACCCTGTTAGAAAAGGAGAATCCGTTATGAAGAAAGCATTACTCATCGCTCTCGTCCTCGTGGCCGGACTGGCCGTCGCCGCCTGGGCCGCCGACGTCTCCGGCACCTGGGCCATGACCACCCAGGGCCGCCAGGGCGAAATGACCCGCGACATGACCATCGCCCAGGACGGCAACAAGATCACGGTCACCATGCCCGGCATGCGCGGCGGCGACTTGATCACGGGCGAAGGCAAGATCGAGGGAAACGCCATCGAGTGGACGATCGTCCGCCAGGGCCCCCAGGGCGAGATGTCGATGACCTACAAAGGGACCGTCGACGGCGACACCATGAAGGGCACCTTCGCCATCATGGACCGCGAGATGGAGTGGACCGCCAAGAAAAAGTAAGCGCCTTTTTTTTCCAGCGCCGCCCGGGACCGGGGGAAGTTCAAAGGCGGGCCTCTGAAATTCAGCGCTTCCCGGCATCACCCGGTTGAAATGCGCGGGGCATCCTGTAAAATAGGGGAAAGACTTTTTTGCAGAGAAGGGAGAGCCCATGAGAGACCGCAGGAGCATCGGCCGGAGAAACTTCCTCAAGACCTCGGCCGTCGGCCTGTTGGGAGCCGGCGCGTCGTTCTCGACCAGGAAGGCCCTGGCGGGGCAGGAAACCGCCGCCGCCGCGCCCGTCAAGATCAAGGCCTACCGGACCTTGGGCCGGACGGGCTTCAAGGCCTCCGACATCGGCATCGGGACATCTCAGACGTTCCCGACGCCCGTCCTCAGCGCCGCGCTCGACGCCGGGGTCAACTATATCGACACCGCCGAAGGCTACGGCCGGGGAGCGGCCGAACGGAGCATCGGCGAGGCCATCAAGGGACGGGACCGCAAGTCGCTCTTCATCACCACCAAGGTCCGCTTCGACGACAAGGCCACAAAAGAGCAGGTCATGGAAAGGGCCGGACAGTGCCTGGAAAGGCTGCAGACCCCCTATGCCGACTGCCTCATGCTCCAGGCGCCGCCGACCGCCGAAGCGGTCAAGAACGAGGCCTATCACCAGGCCGTGGACTCGCTCAAAAAGGACGGAAAGGTCCGGTTCTCGGGCGTGGCCAGCCACGGAAGCCGTTTCGCCAACCAGGGCGAGCCTATGGAGAACGTCCTGTTGGCCGCCGTCGAGGACGGGCGCTTCGATGTCGTCCTCGTGGTCTATAACTTCCTGCAGCGGGACGCGGGGGCCAAGGTCCTCGAAGCCGCGGCCAAGAAGAACATCGCCGCGACGATCATGAAATCGAACCCCCTGGGCCGCTATTACGACATGAAGGACCGTGTCGAGAGAATGAAGGCCGAGGGCCAGGAGATCGACGAGCGGATGCAGAAGTCGATGGCCCAGATGGAGGAGACGGCCAAGCAGGCCGAGTCCTTCATCAAGGAACACAGCCTCGCGACGCCGTCCGAGATCAAGACGGCCGCCCTCAAGTTCGTCCTGGGCGACCCGCGGGTCCACACCCTGACCCTGGCCTTCAACACCTTCGAGGACGTCCAGTCCTACGTGGGCCTGTCGGGATCGGC
Organism: Candidatus Aminicenantota bacterium; assembly: GCA_046496285.1. Lineage (GTDB taxonomy): Bacteria > Acidobacteriota > Aminicenantia > Aminicenantales > Saccharicenantaceae > RBG-16-66-30. Next base: position 54 of record JAWOHF010000267.1, on the reverse strand, counting down.
CCTGGTCCTTAGGGGCCAGCGCCGATCCCGACAGGCCCACGTAGGACTGGACGT
>JAWOHF010000257.1:0-4328 GCA_046496285.1 Candidatus Aminicenantota bacterium | reverse complement strand
CGGCCGCCAGGACGAGATCGGGGCCCCACATGCCGAGGAACGGGCTGATCTTGCCGTCCGCGGCCAGCTTCTCCCCGGCCGTGAGCAGGACATAGAAAAGCAGGATGATGACCATGCTCAGCGAGTAGCCCCCGGTCCGCCCGACGCGGCCGGTGCGGATGCCCAATGGCAGGCCGAGGAGGACGAAGATGAGGCATACGAACGGCAGCGAGAATTTCTTGTGGATCTCGATCGCGTGGAAGATCTTCTCGCGCCGGGCCTGAGGGCCTTCGGCGGTCCGCAGCTCCCTCAGGTCGCGGACGAGCTCTCCGATGTCCTTTTCCCGGACCCGCTTCTCGCTCGAAATGGAGGCGAACAGGCTCTCGACGGGGATGTCCTCCTCGAGCCGTTCGAAGGCGGTCACGCTGTCCTTGCCGGGCTCGGCCGGAGAGCCCGCATAGAGGACGCCGTCGGAGAGCTCCAGGACGGCCCTCTTCTTCTCCGGGAACAGGACGATCCTTCCCCGCCGGGCCATGACGACCCTCTGGGAAAGCGGATCCCTGCCGATATGAGCGAAGACATGCTCCCAGGCCCCCGTTCGGTCGACATCCCGGACCAGGAAGACCATGTCCGGGATGGTCTCGTTGAACTCCAGAGGATGGACCTTGAGCCGGACCCGGGCCAGTACGGAGTCGGTCATGGCCCGGACCCACTGATGGTTGGCCCGGGGAGCGAGATAGAGGGCCAGGAGGGAGGTCACGAGCCAGCCGCAGAGACCGAAAACGAGGACGGGCCGCGCGAGGCGCCGCGGGCCGATGCCCAGTGTCTGGAAGGCGACGACCTCGGAGTCGGAGGCCAGGCGCGACAGACCGCCGAGGATCCCGGTCAAGACGGCCATCGGCACGGCAAAGGCCAGGATGGAAGGCAGCAGCAGGACGAGGATGCGCAGGGCATCTCCGGCGGGCACACCCTTGTCGATGAACAGCTCGGCCAGCAGGAGGACCTGGTTCATGAGCAGGACGAAGACGAGCAGGAGCAGCCCGACGAGGAACGGCGGGACCATCTCGCGAAAGACGTAGCGGTCGACGGTCTTCAGCATGCAGCCCAACTATAAAACAAGAAGGGGTCAAATCTCCACTTATTAAATCTATGCCTTGCTTCCAGGCAGGCGTCTGAAAATTTAATAAGTGGAGATTTGACCCCCTCCTAAAAAAAAGCCCCGGGCGCGAGGCGCCCGGGGCTTCCGCTTCGTTGTCAGCGCGGGATCAATACATGTCGCCGGGGGGAGAGGGGTACTTGGGCTGCTTGTCGTCCTCGGGGAGCTCGGCGACGAGCCCCTCGGTGGTCAGGAGCAGGCCGGCGATCGAGGCCGCATTCTGCAGGGCGATCCGGACGACCTTGGTCGGATCGAGGATGCCGCCCTTGACCATGTCCTCGTACTTCTCGTTCAGGGCGTTGAAGCCCATGTCCAGCTTCAGCTCCTTGACCTTCTCGACGACCACGGAGCCTTCGAAGCCGGCGTTGGCCGCGATCTGGCGGAGGGGCTCCTCAATGGCCCGCTTGACGATCCGGGCCCCGATCTGGAGGTCGCCCTCGAGCTGGAGCTTGTCGAGCGCCTTCTGGGCGCGGATGAGAGCGACGCCGCCGCCGGGCACGATGCCCTCCTCGACGGCCGCCTTGGTGGCGTGCATGGCGTCCTCGACCCGGGCCTTCTTCTCCTTGAGCTCGGTCTCGGTGGCCGCGCCGACCTTGATCAGGGCGACGCCGCCGACGAGCTTGGCCAGCCGCTCCTGGAGCTTCTCCCGGTCGTAGTCTGAGGTCGTGTCCTCGATCTGGGTCCGGATCTGCTTGATCCTCGCCTGGACGTCGGACGTCTTGCCCAGACCCTCGACGATGGTCGTGTTGTCCTTGTCGATGACGACCTTCTTGGCCTCGCCCAGCCATTCGGCGTTGACGTTCTCGAGCTTGACACCGATATCCTCGGTGATGACCTTGCCGCCGGTCAGGGTGGCGATGTCCTCGAGCATGGCCTTGCGGCGGTCGCCGAAGCCGGGGGCCTTGACGGCGCAGCACATGAAGGTGCCCTTGAGCTTGTTGACGACCAGGGTCGCCAGAGCCTCGCCCTCGACCTCTTCGGCCACGACCAGCAGGGGCCGGCCCATCTTGGCCACGTGCTCGAGAAGGGGCAGGAGCTCCCTCAAGTTGCTGATCTTCTTCTCATGGAGAAGGACCAGGGGGCTCTCCAGAACGCATTCCATGCGGTCGGGGTCGGTGATGAAATAGGGCGACAGATAGCCACGATCGAACTGCATGCCCTCGACCGTCTCCATCGTCGTCTCCAAGCCTTTGGCCTCTTCGACGGTGATGACGCCGTCCTTGCCGACCTTGTCCATGGCCTCGGCGATGATCTTGCCGATGGACGGATCGTTGTTGGCCGAGATCGCGCCGACCTGGGCGATCATCTCGCCGCTGACCTCGCGGCTCATCTTCTTGATCTCGCTGACGACCTCCTCGACGGCCCGGTCGATGCCCTTCTTGATGAGCATCGGGTTGGAGCCGGCGGTCACGAACCGCAGGCCCTCGCTGTAGATGGCCTGGGCCAGAACGGTCGCCGTCGTCGTTCCGTCGCCCGCCACGTCCGACGTCTTGGACGCGACTTCCTTGACGAGTTGGGCGCCCATGTTCTCCCACGGGTCCTTGAGCTCGATCTCCTTGGCCACCGTGACGCCGTCCTTGGTGCTCGTCGGCGAGCCGAACTTCTTGTCCAGGACGATGTTCTTGCCGCGGGGACCGAGGGTCGCCTTGACGATGTTGCTGAGCACGTTGACGCCCTTGAGCAGGGCCTGTCTTGCTTCGTCTCCAGCCATAATCTGTTTAGCCATGATGCCTCCTTACTTGCCGATGACGGCCAGGATCTCTTCTTCGCGGGCGATGACCAGCTCGACGCCTTCGACCGTGACCTCGGTGCCGCTGTACTTACCGATGAGGACCCTGTCGCCTTTCTTGACGGACAGGGGAATGGTCTTGCCCTCGTCCGTGACCCTGCCCTGGCCGACCTCGATGATCTCGGCCTCCTGGGGCTTCTCTTTGGCCGTGTCCGGGATGATGATCCCGCCTCTCTTGACTTCCTGTTCCTCGAGTCTCTTGAGGAGCACTCTGTCGTACAGAGGATGCACTTTCATTTAGACCTCCTTGTGGTGATGTTAAAAGTTAGCAGTCAATTAATGTGAGTGCTAATTATATAGGATTTTCCGGCGATTTGTCAAGAGGAAAATGGGCCTAAAATTAGCAGTCTATCAAATTGATTGCTAATACTTCTTTTTGATTTTTAATATCTTAGCCCTATTGCTGAGCGTATTTCTGTGAATTCCCAGAGACTTGGCCATTTTCGTCTTGTTGCCATCGCATTTTCTGGCCGTTTGTTCGAAAAATATCTTCTCGAACTCCCGGAGAGCGTCCTTGAGATCGATCTCCCTGTCGACCATCTCCTTGACGATGAGCTCCATCTTCTGGTGGAGGTTGAGCTCGCTAGATCTTTTGTCCATGCTTCCCTCCACGCTCCTTGATCTCTTTATACGAGGAATCGAACCTGTCTTTTAGGTCTTGGGGGATGAGATTGACGGCCGCCCGGGTGACGCCGAAACACACAGGGGCCAGCCTCGAGGATTCGATGGCCGGCCGCTCGATGTCGAAAGCGAGCAGCGCGAAGATGACCACCCCGCAGATGAGGACCCCCTTGAGCAGACCGAAGGCCCCGCCGAAGAGGCGGTTGCCGAGGGCCAGGGGCCCGACCATGGCCTTGGTCATCAGATAGCCGAGGAGGGCGCCGGCGGCCAGCACGGCCGCGAAGATCAAAATGAATCCCAGGAAATTCGCCAGCAGCTCGTTGTCCATGAACTTCCGGAACATCCCGGCGACCCGGCGGTAGTTGAATCCGGCCACGACGAGACCGGCGACGACGGCCACGATGCCGATGACCTGTTTGACCAGGCCCTTGACGATGCCCCAGACCATGGTCACGAGGAGCAGGACCCCCAGAACGACGTCGAGCCAGCTCATCCCTTCCTCCCTTTCCTCTCCCTCAGCCGCTCGACCATCCCGTAGTCGCCCTCCCGGAGGGCCCCGAACGCGACGTGCGGCTTGATCCGGCCGTGGAAATCGGACCCGGCCGTCGGCACGAGGTCGAGCTCCTCCGCCACATCCCGATAGGCGGCGGTCTGCTCGGGCGTGTGGTAGAAGGTGTAGACCTCCATCCCGACGAGCCCCCGCTCCTTGAGGAAGCGGGCGTCCTCGCCGGTCGTCTGCTGGAAATAGGCCCCCGGATGGGCCAGCACCGGGACCCCCCCGGT
>JAWOHF010000233.1:0-5039 GCA_046496285.1 Candidatus Aminicenantota bacterium | reverse complement strand
TCGACGCCCATCCCGGCGAGGCCCCTGGGAAAAAGGGCCGCTGCGTCGCGCATGGCCGCCTTCACCTCTTCGAGCAGAGCGGGGACGTTCCAATGGATGTGCCCGGCCCGGGAAAGCGGGGTGTTCGGGAAGCGCCGGATCTCGCGGACCGAGAGATGACCGCCGTCGAGCGTGCCCAGCAGGGCCCGGCCGCTTTCCGCGCCCAGATCGAGGGCCAGGAAATGATGAGGGTCATTGGGGCGCGACATGCGAAAGCCTCGGGCCCATTTTATATTCACAACGGGCGCCCGATACAAGCCCGATTTTGAAATGCCTGCGGGTTTGGCCTAATATAGTACCCGACAACGGCCGCGCCGGCCTCTCAGGAGCAGGAACGCCCATGGACCTCGACGACAAGCTGAAACAGTTGCGCCGCGAGCGCGACGCCCGGACCCGGTCCCAGAAGATCCAGACGACCTGGGAGAAGATCGACGGTGAGGATGGGCTGTCGGTCAAGCAGAAGCTCGAGAGGCTGATATCCCTGACCGACAAGGGGCAGGGGATGGCCGGCCGGCGGGAGCCGAGGCCGCCGGCGAAGCCGCGGCGCGAGCCCGTCCAGGTCATCGAGAACTCCTACGTGCTGGGAGCGCGGTACGGGCAGATCCCGATCTCCATGGGTCTCCAGATCCCCGGCGCCATCCTCAGCTTCCTCAGCCGCGACGGCGAGTTCGCGGCGCTCGACCTGTCCACGGCCGTGTTCATCGATCTCGAGACCACGGGGCTTTCGGGCGGGACGGGCACGGTGCCCTTCCTCGTCGGCCTGGCCTACTACCGGGACGAGCGCTTCAAGGTCACTCAGTTCTTCCTCGACGACATGGGCGAGGAGGGCCGGCTCATCGAGGAGCTGGCCCGGTTCATCGTCGAGATGGGATTCAAGTCCGTCGTCAGCTACAACGGCAAGGCCTTCGACCTGCCGCTCATCGAGACCCGCTTCGCCCTCCACCGGACGCCCAGTCCTTTCGGAGGGCTGCCCCACCTCGATTTCCTGTTCTCGGCCCGCAGCCTGTGGAAGCACAAGTACGACAGCTGCCGGCTTTTCAACCTGGCCCAGCAGATCGTCCAGGCCTCCCGGTCCGAGGACATCCCGGGGGCCGAGGTCCCGCTGCGCTATTTCCAGTACATCCGCAACGGCGATTTCTCGCTCATCGAGCCCATTCTCTATCACAACCAGGAGGACCTCCTGTCTCTTCTGGGCGTCATCGTCGCCGGGGCGGTCCTTGTCGAAAGGAACCGCGAGGCCGCCGAGAGGGGAGAGACCGACGCCATGGACCTCTTCGGAGTGGCCAAGCTTTTCGAGAGGGCCGGGGATACGACGACCTCGACGGCCCTGTTCGAGAAAGCCCTGGCCGGAGGCCTGACGTCCGAGGTCTCCCACCTGGCCCGCAAAAAGCTCTCCGGCCATTTCAAAAAGAACAAGGACTGGGACAAAGCGCTGGGATTCTGGCAGGAGATGGCGGCGGGGGACGAATTCGACTGTTTCCGCGAGCTGGCCATGTATTTCGAGCACAAAGCCAAGAATTACGGCGAGGCCATCCGCTTCGCGACCGAGGGCTTGGCCGTCTCTAAAGGAAGGTCGCCGGCCGCGGAAAGGGATTTCGAGAAACGCCTGGACCGCCTCCGGGGGAAGATGGCCAAGGCCAAGGGGGCGCCGGATCGATGAGGGCCATGGTCCTCGGCTCGCCCCGGCCCGCGGCGGGTTCGCCGTTGGAGATGCGCGACATCCCGGTCCCCGAGCCCGGGCCTGAGGACATCCTGGTCCGGGTCCGTTGCTGCGGGGTGTGCCACACGGACCTCCACGAGGTCGAGGGCGAGCTGCCGGAAGTCAAGCTGCCTCTTGTCCCCGGGCATGAGATCGTCGGGATCGTGGAGAAGGCCGGGGAGAGGGCCAAGAGGTTCGAGACCGGGAAAAGGATCGGCGCGGCTTGGCTGCGCTGGGCCTGCGGCGAGTGCCGGTTCTGCCTCAGCGGGCGCGAAAACCTTTGCGAGACGGCCCGGTTCAACGGCTACCACGCCGACGGAGGCTACGCGGAATATATGGTCGTGCCGGAGAAATTCGCTTATGCCCTTCCGGACGCGTTCGGCGACGCGGAGGCCGCGCCGTTGCTGTGCGCCGGGATCATCGGCTACCGGTCCCTCAGGCTGAGCGGGATCCAGCCGGGCGGAACGCTGGGGCTTTACGGATTCGGCGCTTCGGCCCACATCGCCGTCCAGATCGCAAGGTACCGGGGCTGCCGGGTGTTCGTCTTCACGAGAAGCGAAGCGCATCGGGCCTTGGCCCTGGAGCTCGGCGCGGAATGGGCCGGCTCGGCCAAGGACGAGGCGCCGAAGAAGCTGGACAGCGCGGTGATCTTCGCCCCCGTCGGGGCCCTTTATCTGGATGCCCTGCTAGCCCTCGACAGGGGAGGGACGGTCGCTTCGGCCGGCATCCACATGTCACCCATCCCAGAGATCGACTACGACGGGCTCCTTTACCATGAGCGGAGGATGATTAGCGTGGCCAACGCGACAAGGCAGGACGGCGAGGACCTGCTGAAGCTCGCCGCCGACGTCCCCGTGCGGACGACCGTTCGGACCTTCCCGCTCGAGGCGGCCAACGACGTCCTGCGAGAGCTCAAGGCCGGGAGCATCAACGGCGCCGCCGTCCTGAAGATCGACTAAGGAATGGGCCGGCACGCGTCCCCTCCGTCCGTTGCAAACTCCGCCCATTTACGCTATATTATCCCCGCTTTTCCGCCCTGCGCGCCCGTAGCTCAGTTGGATAGAGCGTCTGACTACGAATCAGCAGGTCGGGTGTTCGAGTCACCCCGGGCGCGCTCTTTATTCTTCTTCAAAATCAATCGTTTATCGTTCACCTGCCTTTTATGCTTCCTTATCGTAATTTCGGCGATATTAATCTCTTCCACTTTCGTGGGAGCGCGTATCCGAGGCGAACGATCTGAAACCAGTCCCCCCCAGATACGGGCGAACCGGAGAAAACGGCGCTAAGGCAAGCTGAGGGGGCGGAAAAGGGTATTGTAGCTCCGGTCTAGCCGGTGTTATCATCAGGGGCATAGACAATATGCCAAAGAGGAATCGACTGGCGATGAGCAAAGTATGGCTTTGTGGGATATTTCTTCCGATTGTCCTAGTCTTCAGCTTGTCATGTCGCAAGACGGGAGGATACCCTGCGGAACGGTCTATCGCCGATGGCAGTGAATTCGTCATGAACCCGGACTTTCCTCGGGATAAGACGGCAGAAGCCACGCTCGAAGATTCTTTAATAATCGGCGTCCAGAAAAGCAACGAAAAGCCGCTATTCAATCGCATAAGCGACATCGTCGTGGATGACGCTGGCCGGATCTACGTCCTCGATATAGGCGATGTCCAGGTCAAGGTCTTTTCATCCAACGGCGATCTTCTCTTCGCCTTCGGCTCGCGCGGCCAGGGGCCCGGAGACTTGGGATATCCAGGACCTATTCGCCTAAGTCCCTCAGGTCGAGTCGTGATCAATGACATGGAGAACAGGCGCATCGAGATCTTTTCGGCTGAAGGCTCATATATAAAAGAGTGGAAGATCGAGGGCTCGGGCTATCTAATCGGGGTTGACCGAACCGGGAACATCTTCATGTCGAAAGGCACGCGCTGGGATAGAGAAACCGGACGTGAAGAACGGGCTTTTGATAGACATGACGAAGCGGGTGCCTTGATAAACCGGATTGCCAGCATCGAAGCGGTAACTGGCACCCGCAGGGTGAATGTAGGGAGACCTGGATTTACCAGGACAGGATACGAGCACGGAGCGATCAACTATGTGCTTGATGAAGATGGTCGGCTCTATCTCGGATGCTCCTCCGAGTATGTCTTTTCTCTTTATGATGGGAACGGCAAGCTGATGCGCAAGTTCGGCCGCCGCTTCAAACCCATTCCTGTCAGTGCCGAGGATACAAAGAGGATATTCGGCCAGCGAGCTTCGGAGTTCGAGTCCTTGATGCCCAAAACCAAGCCGCCGTTTCGACCCTTGGGAATAGCTGTCTTGGAAGAAAACGGCCGGTTATGGGTGCCGACCTTCGAGCGAGAAGCCGAGGGATTGACCTATGATGTATTCGGAACCGATGGAGTCTATGAGGACAAGGTCTTTATTCGGGCTGAGCCTCGGAAGCTCAATCCGCTCTTGTTCAAGGCAGGCTCGCTCTATTCAATCGATATCGACGACGAGGGCCTGCAGAGGGTAAGGCGCTCAAGGGTCGTTTTCAACTAGTCCAGAAGCCGCCGATCTTTCATAACCCCCCTTAATACCAGCGCCGTCTGAGTTCCGACCAGCAGACGGGCGGCAGAGGCGAGGAAGATTGTAGATTTATGCGTTGAGAGGCTATAATTCAAATCAAATGAAATCGACAGAAGCCTGAGGGCTGAGTGAACTAATTCGGGATAGGGGGTAGCCGATGATACTCAAGCATTCCCTGCCTTCGCTGGTATAGCGCTTGATCCGAGCCAGGAAAGAAAGACTATCTTCGACGTTTTCGATCAAGAAGGCCGCCATATCGCAATGATCCGCCACCAATTTAAGATACTTATCGAGGAGCCGATGTTGTGGAAAGGCGGGAAATTCTATACAGTCGAACAGGACGAGGGGGGATATCCGTCCATATCCGAGATCCTGTGTCATTTCTTTATCACCAGTGCTCCAAGGAACGATCGCCTCTCGGCCATGATCCGCCTGACGATATAGACCTGCCGTCTTCGCCGGACCCGTCTCCGGACAGACTTTTTGACAACCCGCGCCGGGGCCGGTAATATTCTGGAGATGGAACGTCCCGCGAAGCTCTTGCCGGCGGCCGTGCTTTTGGCCGGAGGCCTGCTGGCCGCCGTTGTGCCGATCGCGGCGAGCGCTCTGAGCATCAGCGACCGGCTCAGCCCTCTGAACGCCAAGCGCCCGGTCCGCCCGCAGACCCGCTACATCGTCCTCCACACGACTGAAGTGTTCAAAGATGCGAGCTCTTCACTGCGACTTTTGGTCTCCC
>JAWOHF010000190.1:0-2729 GCA_046496285.1 Candidatus Aminicenantota bacterium | reverse complement strand
GGGCCAAGAAGGAGATCCTCGACGGAGCGGCGAAAGGGGCCGCGGCCGTCCTCAACGGCGACGATCCTCTGGTCCGGAAAATGGCCGCCGGATGGCGGGGGCGGACGGTGACCTTCGGCCTTGACCCCGCCTGCGACGTCCGGGCCGAGGACGTCCGGAGGCAGGGTTACGAGGGGTTGGACCTCACGTTGAAATACGGGCGGGAAGAGGCCCGGGTGCGATTCCTGTTCGTCAACGAGGCCCACGTGCCCAATCTGCTGGCGGCCGCGGCGGTCTGCTTGGCTCTCGGGCTCGGACTTGAGGACATCGCGCCCGCCATCCCCGCCCTTCGGCCCTTCCCGATGAGGGGGGTCCTGGAGGAGACGGGCGGCATCCGGTTGTACGACGACTCCTACAACTCCAATCCGCGGGCCCTCGAAGCGGCCCTCCGGAGCCTGGCCGGCCTTCCAGCGGGGAGGAAGGTGGCCGTCCTGGCCGATATGCTGGAACTCGGCGAAGGAGAGCAGGCGCTTCACCGGCAGGCCGGCAAGACCGCGGCCGAGTCCGGCTGGGACGTCCTGGTCGCCGTGGGCCCCCTGGCCGCCTTCATCGCCGAGGGCGCGGCCGGGGCCGGGATGGACAAGGCCGCCATCCATCGCTTCCCGGACGCCGACGCTGCGGCCGAACGGATCGCGGACATCGTCCGCCCGGGCGACCTCGTCCTGGTCAAGGGCTCCCGGGGGATGAGGACGGAAAAGATCGCCGCCGGGCTGAGACCGAAAGGAAAGGAGTAACCGTGCTGTACTGGCTGCTCGTCCCGCTGCGGGAAGACCTCTTTTTTTTCAACGTCTTCCGCTACATCACGGTCCGCACGGCCCTGGCCGGCATCACGGCCCTCGTCCTGAGCTTCCTTCTCGGCCCCCCGATGATCCGGCTCCTTCAGAAGCACCAGATCGGGCAGGAGATCCGGCCGGATGGGCCCCAGTCCCATTACGCCAAGAAAGGGACGCCTTCGATGGGCGGGCTGCTGATCATTGTTTCGACGCTCGTCCCGACTCTCGTCTGGGGGAACCTGGGCAACATCTATGTCTGGGTGGCCGTCCTGTCGATGGTCCTCTTCGGCCTCATCGGCCTCTGGGACGACATCCTCAAGGTCCGCCGGAAACGGTCCCTCGGGCTGCGCTTCGGGCAGAAGATCGCCCTCCAGTTCCTCCTGGCCGCCGGCGTCGGGCTGGTCTTCATCTGGATGGGGACGGACGGGCGGTTCAGCCTGAACCTGGCCTTCCCCTTCCTCAAGGACTGGGTCCTCTACCTCGGCTGGTTCTATCTGCCGTGGATCGTGTTCATCCTCGTCGGGTCTTCCAACGCCGTCAATCTGGCGGACGGTCTCGACGGCCTGGCCATCGGCCTGACCCTCATCGGGGCCACGGCCCTGACGGCGCTGACCTACGTAGCCGGCCACGCTCTTTGGTCGCAATACCTCAACATCCCGCGCGTGCCCCTGGCCGCGGAGTTGACCGTCTTCGCCGGCGCTCTGTCCGGGGCCTGCCTCGGCTTTCTGTGGTTCAACTGCCACCCGGCCCAGGTCTTCATGGGCGACGTCGGGGCCCTGTCCCTAGGCGGGGCGATGGCCGTCATCGCCCTGCTGATCAAGCAGGAGTTCCTGCTTTTCGCCGTGGCCGGCGTCTTCATCCTGGAAGCGGCCTCCGTCCTGCTGCAGGTCTCCTACTTCAAGGTGAGCGGGGGCAAACGCCTGTTCAAGATGGCCCCTCTCCACCATCATTTCGAGCTCTCCGGCTGGCCCGAGGGCAGAGTCGTCATCCGCTTCTGGATCCTGGCCATCATCTTCGCCCTCTTCAGTCTGTCGACCCTGAAACTGAGATAGATATGGTACTGAAAGACCGCAGAGTCCTCGTCGTCGGCTTCGAGCGGACGGGAGAGGCCCTCTGCGAATTCCTGCTCGCACGGGGCGCCCGGGTCCGGGTGACCGAGAAACGGCCCGCCGGGGACCTGGGGGAAAAGACCGGCCTCTGGCGGGAGCGCGGCGTCGTCTTCGAGACCGGCGGCCACCGGCCGGAGTCCTTCCTCGGGGCCGACCTCATCGTCCCCAGCCCCGGCGTTCCTCCCCTGCCGGGGATCCTGGCCGCCCGGGCCAAAGGCGTGCCCGTTCTCTCCGAGATCGAGCTCGCGTTCGCGTTCCTCAAGGGGATGATCGTCGGGGTTACCGGATCGAACGGCAAATCGACGACGGTCTCCCTGGCCCACCGGATCCTGAAGGAGGCCGGTCTCAAGTCGCGCCTGGCCGGCAACATCGGCACCCCGCTTGTCTCCTTCGTCGAGCGCAGCCGGGACGATCACATCTACGTGACCGAGATCTCGAGCTTCCAGCTCGAATACACGGAGTTTTTCAAGCCGGCCGTATCCGCCTTCCTCAACGTTTCGGAGAACCACATCGACTGGCACGGGACGTTCGACAGCTATTTCGAGGCCAAAAAGAAGCTCGTCCTGCGCCAAGGCCGGCAGGACCACGCCATCCTCAACCGCGACGACCCCCGGGTTTGGGGCCTGGCCAAAGAGGCCGCGGCGGCCGTCCACGGATTCAGCCGGAAAAGGCGCGTTCGGGGCGGAGCCTCCCTCGATCAGGGTTGGATCGTCCTCGACGGCGGCCGGCCCGAGAGACTCGTGAGGGCCGACCGCGTCCCCCTGCCCGGGGCCCACAACCTGGAGAACGTCATGGCCGCCGCCCTCAT
>JAWOHF010000108.1:0-14955 GCA_046496285.1 Candidatus Aminicenantota bacterium | reverse complement strand
GCGGCCACGTCCACGTAGCGCCCCAGAGGCGCGTCCTTGAGGCGGTCGAGGACGTCGAGATGGACCTTGGCCTTGTGGCGGCCGTAAAGGTCGAGGTCGTCCTCGCCGAGGCCCAGGGCTTCGGCGACGCGGACGATGGGCTGCAGCTCGGCGGACTGGGCGATCTCGATGTCGGACGGGACGGGCTTCCGGATCTTGACGGACATGGCGGGCGGCTCCTTTGCGTTGGAGCCCTATGATAGCGGTTGGCCCGCTTCAAGACAAGAGCCCGACGGGCCCCGCGGCCCGGGCGGATCACATACTGATCGAGATGCCGCGGCCGCCGTTGCCGAAGCGGGGATTGACGACCTGGCTGCGGGTCGAGCCGAAGGTGAAGTTCAGCCCCACGGACAGGCTGTAGTCGAAGCCCGTAGCCAGCTGCTTCTGACGGAGGAGGACCTCTTCGACGGACGCGCCGCCGCGGGGCAAGGCCAGCTGGTCGCGGATCCGGGTGTAGCCGCCGCCGAGCTCGAGACTGAGGCCCTTCCAGATGCGAAAGGACAGGTCGCCCTCGATCTCGAACCGGTTCTTGCCGAGATCGTGGAGGAAATGCGAGCCCTCGACACGGAGCCCGGCCGTCCCCCAAGGGCGCTTGATCTCGAAGGCCACTTCCAGGGATTCTTGGAAAAGGGTCTCGGACGTTTTGAAGTACAGGGTCTCCTCATGGTAGGCGGTCCGGGTCAGCCCGATCCGGTAGAGGATGCGCAGCTGCCTCCCGGTGGATTCGGCATACGGGAAGATGTTGAACTCGACGGCCGGGGCGACGCTGACGCTCAACTTGAGGTTCGCGTAGGTCGAGGACTGGACGCTGAGGAAGGCGCCGGCCGACCAGCGGCCGGACAGGCTCTTGACGGCCAGGCCGGAAAAGCCGTACCCGTGCGACGAGCTCTCGTAGACCGTGTCGCCGAGGTCGAAACGCATCTCGCTGAGGTTCCCGTAGAAGGACGTCCGCAGCTTGAACCCGGGGGTCACCCGGTTGGCCGAGAAGGACCCGTAATACATGGAGCTCCGGTATTGGGTCTCGCCGTTGAGAAAGGTGTTGGCGCTGAGGTTGAAGACCCAGTTGTCCCACGGGTCGGCCACGGCGGTCGGCTTGACCGCGTCCTGGAAGCGGATGGACAGGTGCTTGGAAAGAGGGGTCTTGGCGGCGTAGCGGACGAGTCCGATCTTGAGCAGGCCGGCCAGTCCCACCCGGGCTTCCTCGCGACTTTCTCCCGGACCCGGCACGAAGGTCAGGGTATTGTCGTCGCCCTGGAATTCCTTCCGGCCGGAGAAAGCCAGGGTAACGACCTCCCGGCCCTCGGAGTCCGCGGAGGAGATGAGGACGAGGACCTGAGCTTCTTCGAGCGAGCTGACGAATTCGGCGAAGGGGACATCGGCGGTCAGGCCGGCGACGTCGCCCCCCGGCCAGTCGATGAAGACCTTGGGCGCCGTCTGGACCAGCCCGCCGGGTTTGGCGGGCGGTCCCTGAGACCACGCGGGGAGGACGGCGAGGAAGGCCAGGGCGAAAAGGGCCAGCCCCTTTTTCGCAAGACGCATCTTGAGACGGCGTTCCATGTTCGCTCCGTGCCCCCTAATGGACCACGATCCTCATGCCCCCTCCGCCGGCCGAGCCGAACCGGGGGTTGATGACATTGGTGAAGATGGAGCCGAAAGTGAACTGGAAGCCGACGGACACGAAGTAGCTTCTGTTCATCGGGACTTCGCGCAGGCGGAGAAGCCGCTCCTCGAAGGTCGGTTCCCGGGCGAGGAGCGAAAGCTGGTCGTTGATCCAGGATTGGCTGCCCAGAACGAATACGCTCAATCCCTTGTAGAGGCGCAGGCTGACGATGCCGAACAGGCTGACCCGGTTCCTGCTGAAGTCGTGGAAATAATGGGAGCCCTCGGCGCTGACGCTGACCGTCCCCCATTTCTCGCGCAGGTCCAACGTGGCCGACAGGGACTCCTTGAAGAGCGTCTCGCGGGTCTTGAGGGTGACCGTCTCCTCTCGATAGCGGACGGGCTGGACGGCGATCCGGTACAGGAGGCGGAGCTGGCGGCGCGTCGACTGGGAGTAGGGGAAGACGTTGTATTCGACGGCCGGGGCCGCCGTCAGGCGGAGGTCGATGTTGCTGTAAAGGGACGACTCGGCCTCGAGATAGGCGCCCGCCGACCAGTGCTCCCCCAGGCTCTTGACGAACAGGCCGTTGGCCTCCCAGCTCGACCGGGTCCCGGTAATGACCTCCTCCTCGAGCTCGTACTTGATCTTCGAAGCGTCGACGGCCAGCCCCAGCCGGACCTTGCTCTCCGGGGTCACCCGGCTGGCCGAGAAGCTCAGGTCGGTCATGCCGTTCAGGTAGGTCTCCTCGCCCATGAGATAGCCGCTTCCGGACAGATTGAAGAGCCAGGAGTTCCACCGGTCGCGGCCCTCGGCCGGCCCCTCGGGGCGAGTGTAGTCGACCGCGATGCGCCGGGCGATGGGCGTCCGCCCGGCGAAGCTCAGGAAGCCCAGTTTGAGGGCCTGGACCAGGCCGCGCCGGACGTCGTCCGGCGTATCCGACGTCGTCGAGAAGAACTTCTGGAGGTCTCGGACGTCCTTGAACTCGTCTTGTCCCAGGAAGGCCAGCGTGTATTCGAGGCCGCCTCCTCCCGTCGCCTGGGTCGTGATCAGGACGTGGACCTGGGCCTCGAGGCGGTCGCGGACGTAATTGACGAAGGTGATCTCGGTCTTGATATAGTCGAGGTCGCAGCTGTCGCAGTCGATATAGACCTTGACCGCCGATTTTTTCAGGTCCTCGAGGTCAACCTCCGGGACCTGGCCCGCGGCCGGGCGGAGGAGAAACAGGAGGACCAGGGCCGGGATCACAACGGATCTGGGGCGCATGTCTCTATATACGTCATCAGGCCGGAAAACGTTACGGACCGGTCAAAGATCCTTGGAGACCTCGACGAGGGAGGTTTCGACGTCCCTGGCCACGGAGAAGCCGCGCTTCTCGAAGACGGCGACCATCCGCGGGTTGTCGGTCGTCGTGATGGCCGTGATCCGGGTGATCCCCCAAAGACGGGCGATCTCGAGGCAGAAGTCCGTCAGCATCCCTCCGAGGCCCTTGTTCTGCCAGGTGTCCTGGACGAGGACGGCGTACTCCGCGGAGCCGCGGCCGGGCTCGGCGACCAGGCGGCCGACACCGGCCAGGCGGCGTTCGTCCCCCTCGCCCGACTCCGCGACGATGGCCATCTCGCGGTCGTAGTCGATATAGCAGTAGCGGCTGGCGACGTCGTGGGACTGCCAGAAGAACAGGTAGCGGAACCGGGAATAGAGGGATTCCCGGGAACAGCTGCCGAGAAGGGCCATCCACAGGGGTTCGTCCTCGGGCTTGATCGGGCGGAAGGTGACCTCCGTGCCGTCCCGCAGCCGGACCCTGCGGACGAATTCCTCGGGGTAGGGCCTCAAGGCCAGGTGAGAATAGGGCTTTGCGGGCCGGGCGGCGGCGGCGCGGTCGACGACGACACGGGCGTCGAGAGCGACGACGCCCTCGGGTGTCGCCAGGAGGGGGTTGATGTCCAGCTCGCCGATCTCGGGGAAATCCGCGGCCAGGTAGGACAGACGGATGAGGGTTTCGACGAGCTTGGCCGTATCCGCGGCGGGGCGGCCCCGGTATCCCTGAAGGAGCGGCCACATCCGGAGCTCCTCGAGCATCCGCCGGGCCAGGCGCTCGTTGAGGGGAGGGAAGCCCAGGACGCGGTCACGGGTGATCTCGGCGGCGATGCCGCCCATGCCGGCCATGATGACCGTGCCGAAGGTCGGGTCCTTTTTGATGCCCAGGATCATCTCGATGCCGTCCGTCGCCCGGATCATACGCTGGACGGTGACCCCCTCGATCCTGGCGGACGGGGCGCGCTCGGCGACCGTTCTCATCATGCCGGCGTAGGCCGCCCGGGCCATGGCCTCGTCTTCGATGTTGAGGGCCACCCCGCCAACGTCGGTCTTGTGGGTGATGTCGGGGGACAGGACCTTGAGAACGACCGGGAAGCCGATCCCGGCCGCGACGCGCACGGCCTCCTCGACGGAGCGAGCCGGCTCGGGCCGGGTCACGGGGACGCCGTAGGCGGCCAGGAGGCCCTTGGAGTCGTCCTCCGAGAGGACGCCTTCGGCCCCGGCGAAAAGCCCGCTGAACCGGGCCCGTGTCCGGTCACGGTCGACGGGGAACTCGACAGAGATGTCCTTGGGCGTCTCGTAGAGGATCTCGAGGTTGCGGGCATAGGCGACCAGGGTCATGAAGGCGTTGACGGCCTGTTCGGGTGCTGTGTATGTCGGGACCGCCGCGTCGTTGAGAACGGAGATGCCCTCGCGCATGCTCGCGCCGCCCAGCCAGGCGGCCAGGATGGGCTTGGGGGTCGCGGCGGCCAGCGCGCCGATCTCCCGGGCGATGGCCGTCGGGTTGGTCATGGCCTGGGGCGTGACGATGACCAGGAGGGCGTCCACGCCGGGGTCCTGGATAACGGTCTGGGCGGCCTTGGCGATCAGCTTGGACTTGGCGTCGCCGAGGACGTCGACGGGGTTCCGGTGCGACCACTGGGGGGGCAGGCTTTCGTCGAGCGCCCGCATGGACTCGGCCGACAGCCGGGCCAGGTCCCCGCCGGCGGCGATCAGGGCGTCCGTGGCCATGACCCCGGGCCCTCCGGCGTTGGTCAGGATGGCCAGCCGCGGCCCCTTGGGGATCCGGCTGCGGCCGATGAGCTCGGCGCAGTCGAAGATCCCGCCGAAGTCGAAGACCCGGGCCAAGCCCATGCGCTGGAAGGCTGCGTCGTAAATGGCGTCCTCGGAGGCCAGGGCCCCGGTGTGAGAGGAGGCCACGGCCGCCGATTCGGGGAAGCGGCCGGCCTTGTAGGCCACGATGGGCTTGGTCCGGGCGAAGGCCCGGGCCGCGGTCATGAACTTCCGGGCCTCGCGGATGGATTCGACGTAGAGGATGATGGACTTGGTCGCCTCGTCGTCCCCGAGGTAATCGATAAGGTCCCCGAAATCGACGTCCATGGCGTTGCCGATGGAAACAAAGTGGGAGAAGCCGATCTTCTCCTCGATGGCCCAGTCGAGGACGGCTGTGCAGAGGGCCCCGGACTGGGAGATGAAGGCCACGTGGCCGGGGCGCGGGGTGGCCGCGGCGAAGCTGGCGTTCAGGGGCAGGCCGGGCGAGATGATGCCCAGGCAGTTCGGGCCGATGGCCCGCATCCCGTCGAAGCGGCGGACCTCGGCCAGGACCTGCTCTTCGAGGGCCCGGCCCTCCGGTCCCGTCTCCCCGAATCCGGCCGAGAGGATGATCAGCCCCCGGATGCCTTTCTCGCCGCACTCGCCGACCAGGGCGGGCACCTGGGGCGCCGGGGCACAGAGGACGGCCAGGTCGGGGGTCCGGGGCAGGCTCTTGATGTCGGGATAGCACGGAACGCCCATGACCGCCTCGCTCGTGCGGCTGACCGGGTAGACGACGCCGCGGAACCCGCCGCCGACGAGGTTGGCGAGAACGCGGCCGCCGACGCTCTTCGGATTGGGGGTCATTCCGACGAGGGCGATGCGCTGGGGTTTGAAGATCCGGTCGAAGGTCGGAACGTCCATGGTCTGCTCCCGGGGCCTGTTGGTAAAAGCCCATTGTCCCTCAGTGCCCGCCGGTTTTCAAGGGATAGGCGGGAAGCGGCGGCTCAGAGGGCCAGGCGGAGGCCGGCGCTGAACGTAAAGCCGGGCGCGCCGTAGCCCCAGACCGGCTCGTATCGCGCGTCGAGCAGATTGTCGAGGCGCAGGAAGAGATCGAAGCCGGGGCCGACGGGGGCCGCGAGGGACAGTCCGAGAAGGGCGTATCCCGGAAGGGTCACGGTCGGATAGGGGAACTCGCTGAAGTCCCTGTCCAGGCGCTGTCCGGTGTAGAGGACGGAGGCCGAAAGATCGGCTCGGCCGAAGAGAGGCACGGAGAGCTCGGCCGAGAAATTGTCCCGCGGCCGCCGGAGGAGGCCTTCGCCCGTGGTCAGGTCGACGGCTCGGAGGCCGGTGTAGGCCGCCCGGAAGAGGACCTGCGATGCGGGGCGGAACTCGAGGGAAATCTCGACCCCAGCGGTCCGGGCCCGCCCGACGTTGACGTAGCCGAGGGTGAAGTCGAAGTCGATGAGGTCGCGGAACGCGTTGCGGAAATATGTCAGGCCAAGGACAAGCCGCTCGCCGGCGAGGCGCTGTTCGAGTCCGGCCTCCCAACCCGTCGTCCGCTCGGGCCGCAGGTCCGGGTTCCCGATCGGGCCCCATGACGTGCCGGGGGCGAAGAGCTGATAGAGGGAAGGCGACTTGAATCCGGTCCCGATCGCGGCCCGCAGCTTCGTGCCCGTCGAATGGAAGAGATAGGCCGGCGTGACGCGGAAGGTCACGGCCGAGCCGGACCGCGAGTGACGGTCGGCCCGAAGCCCGGTCGAAACGAACAGGCGGCCTCCGAAACCCCACCGGTCGAGGACATAGAGCCCGGCCGAACCGGCCCGCGTGGATGGGAACCGGCTCTCCACGGGACCCCAGGCGCTCTCGGCCATGTAGTCGGAGCGGCCCTCCTCCCGTTCGAACTCGGCGCCTGCCGTGAGGGTATGCGACGGCCCGAGAAAGAAGTTGTTCTGCCAGTCGAGCTTGATCAGGGCACTCCGGTAGGCGGCTTCTTCGCTATCGAGGGGATGGGATTCATCCAGGGGATTGGAATAGTCCCGCTTCGCTTGGAGCCAGGAGACCGACAGCGTCCTCTCCCAAGAGCCGTTCGGGGAGAGGTTGCGGAACTGGAGCCGGGCGAGCGAGGCAGCGTAGTCCTGGACGCTGTTCGGGTCGTCGCCGCCCGGTCCGCCGAAATTGTCGATCTCCGTACGGGCCCGGGTGGCTCCGAGGGTCAGGCTCAAGCGGGTCTCGGGGGCGACGGCCAGCCCGAATTTCGCCGAGAGAGACAGGTTGCGATAGCCGTCCTTCTCGACGTTCCCGGGATAGGCCGCCGAGGCGGCCGAAACGCCGGCGGTTCGGGCCAGGTGCCCGGCGAAAGCGTAATCCGCGCCGCCGCTGGAGCCCTGGACGCCGAAGTCCCCGGCGAACGAGCCCAGGGAGCCGGCCTCGGAGGACAAGACCAGGCTCGGCTTGCCGCGGCCGGTCCGCGTGATGATGTTGACGACGCCGCCCATGGCGTCCGACCCGTAGAGCGGGCTCTGGGGGCCCCTCAAGATCTCGATCCTCTCGACCTGGCCCAGCGGCATATGGGCCAGATCGAAGGACCGCGAGGGGTTGATGGGGTCGTTGAGCTCGAGACCGTCGAGCAGGATGAGCGTGTGCTCGTTGTTGGCCCCGCGGATCGAGACCGAGGCCGCGGCGCCCGAGCCTCCGTTCTGATAGACAGAGAGGCCGAGGACCTCGCGAAGGGCGTCGAGGACGGACGTTTTGCGGGTTCGGACCAGGTCCTCGGAGGTGATGATGGTGACCGAGCTCGCCAGCTCCCTCTCCGGGGTCTCGACCCGGTTGGCGGTGACGACGACATCGTGGCGGGGCGGCGGAGGGATCTTCTCCTGGCGGTCTTCTGCGAGGAGCGCGGCCGTGCCGGCCAAGGCGATCAGGGCGAGGACGAGAGCGCGTTTTTCCATGGGAAAGCCTCCGTGGCCGCCCCCGCCCGTTGTCCGCCCGTCTTCCCGCCGAAGACAGGTCGAGCAAGGCTCAAGGAAGGTCTCCTGACTCCCGGATCGTCCTCGTCCCAAGCCTTCCAGCCCGCAGGCCGTGGCGTCGTTTGGGATCCGTCCCCGGTTACAGTAGCGGGGGCTGTGTCCGCATCCAACGGACTTCCCTTCGTTTAAGCCCGCTCGCATTTTAAACGAAAAAAATCGGGGACACAATACCCATTCCCCTTTTTCCCGTCCTTTATTTATTGGCGATTCGCTCGAGGATGCCCGGTTGGAGAATTCGAGGAATTGGGGAATGGGTATTGTGTCCCCGAATTGACCTGATCTATTCACGAGTCGAGGCGGGTGCAGATGCAAGGCGCGAAGGGTGAAGCTGTACTCCTAGTACTGCGAACCCTTCGCAACGCAGCAGATGCGGCCGGATCGTCTCGCCCGGAGGGTAAAAATGCCGCTCTTTCTGGGAGGAGCTTTCAAAAGCCCTGTCAGACCTTGGCAAACTGGAGATCTTACAGATATCGGATGAGTTAGGCGACAAATCGGCATTTTTATGAATAGATCAGGTTAATGAGGCTGTCCCGGCCTCGGTATCAGGCCGGGACAGCCTCGGCAAGGGAATGGAATGAAACAAACCGGGAATTTATCGGGAAACTCCCGCTTAAAGGAGGGCTGAAAAGGAGGTTCCTGGCTTGAGTTCGCGCTCTCATCGTCGTCTCTCACAATGATATACGATCGAGGGCACGGAAATGTTGCAAGGAAGGGGCTCGAAAAATTTGGCCTGCCGATATCCCCTTCGCGACTTTCTTATATTATACCACGAATTTTGCGCCGGGGCAAGACTTTTTAATGAGTTGCAGAAAAATCGCCGGTTTAGAGGGGTTGCCTCGCCCGCCGGAGCCGAAAACGGGCTTTTTTCACACGATTTCCATAAGATCGCCGAAACCGGGCCTTTTTTTGTGTTTTCCCCCTGAATAATTGTATATTGGTTAGAGGAGCGAGTCATGCAAAACGAGGAATTTCGACGTTTCGGGCACCGGTTCGTGGACTGGACAGCCGATTATTTCGAGAATGTGGAGACTTTCCCCGTGCTTTCGCCCCTGGCCCCCGGGGATGTCAAGAAAAACATCCCTGCCGTGCCGCCCACGCGGGGGGAGGACATGGAGGCGGTCTTCCGCGATTTCGAGAAGGTCATCCTGCCGGGGATGGCCCACTGGCAGCACCCCGGCTGGTTCGCCTACTTCCCGGCCAACAATAGCCCCGCTTCGGTCCTGGGCGAGATGCTCACGGCCGGGCTGGGGGCCCAATGCATGGTCTGGAAGACCTCGCCGGCCGCAGCCGAGCTCGAGGAGGCCGTCCTCGATTGGCTGTCCCAGATGATCGGCCTGCCACAGGGCCTGGCCGGGGTCATCCAGGACTCGGCTTCGACCGCCACCCTGTGCGCCCTGCTTTCGGCCAGGGAGCGGACGACCGGTTTCGGGTCGAACGACGACGGCCTCCGCATGCCCTTGACCGTTTACGCCTCGGAAGAGGCGCACTCGAGCATCGAAAAGGGGGTCAAAATAGCCGGTTACGGCCGGAAGAACCTCCGGCGGATCCCGACCGACGACACGTTCGCCCTCCTCCCCGACAGGCTCGAGGAGGCCGTCATCAGGGACAAGGACGCCGGCCTCGTCCCGGCCTGCGTCGTGGCCACCGTCGGCACGACGTCCTCCGGCGCCCTTGATCCCCTCGCGCCCATCGGCGAGATCTGCCGGAGGCATGGCCTTTGGCTCCACGTCGACGCCGCCTACGCCGGGACGGCCGCCCTCCTCCCCGAGATGCGCGGCATCATCGACGGCGTGGAGGCGGCCGATTCCTTCGTCTTCAACCCCCACAAGTGGATGCTGACCAACTTCGACTGCTCGGCCTACTACGTCAAAGACCCCGCCGCCCTGGTCCGGACCTTCGAGATCCTTCCCGAATACCTCAAGACGGGAGTCGACGCCAAGGTCAAGAACTACCGTGATTGGGGCATTCCGCTCGGGCGGCGCTTCAGGGCCCTCAAGCTCTGGTTCGTCATCCGCTCCTACGGGGTCGAGGGCCTCCAGGCGATGGTCCGGGAGCACCTCCGCCTGGCGAGGATGGTCGAAGGATGGGTGGAGGCCGATGCCCGGTTCGAGCTCCTGGCCCCCGCGGCCCTTGGGCTGGTCTGCTTCCGGCTCAACGACGGCCGCGACGAGAGCGCGCTCAACACCCTCAACCAGGCGCTCCTCGACCGCATCAACGGGACCGGCCGCGTCTTCCTGTCCCATACGACTCTGCGGGGGAAATTCACCATCCGACTGGTCGTCGGCCAGCGGACGACCGCGGAGCGCCACGTCCGGGAAGCCTGGGACATCATCGATGCGGCGGCCGGCGAGCTTCTCCGGCCCTGACCGCGGAGCCCCTCAAGGATGCCGGAGGGTTTCCGGCTTCGTGCTCCAGCGCAGCTCGCCGAGCGGGTCGGCGAAGCGGACATAATATCCCCAGCCGCCGGCCCCCTGGAGGACCTTGAGGAGGACCTTGTTCCAGCCTTTCTTGAGGTTGACCGGGACGCGGTCCTGATCGGGATAGGCCCCGCGGTAGGCCGGGTTCGTGTGGACGAGCTCGTCGTTGACCCAGACCCGGACGCCGTCGTCGCTCCCGAGAAGGAGATGCGCGGCCCGGTCGTCGGGCGAGAGGACGTAGGCCAGTCCGTAGACGAGGACCTGCTCGTTGGGCCGGACCAGGCTGCTGAGCCGGACATAACCGCCTTCGTCGGCCTGGACGGTCCGCCAGCCGACCTCGGCGTCGTTCTTGCCCTTGTATTTCCCGGCGAAGACGATCTCTTGCTCGGGGGGGTGGACGGTCAGCAGATCGTCCATGTCCGCGGCGGGGAAGGGCCCGGCGAGGTTCCATTCCCGGATGAACCGCCGGGCCGAGGGGGTCAGCCCGAAGCCGACGAACCCGATGTCTAGGCCCCCGGCCTTGTCGTCCTTGCCGGCCACCCGGAAGACGAGCGTGTTGGTGCCCGCTTCGAAGAGGACGTCTTTGAGGGTCACGGAAGCGACCCGGGCGACCCTCGAATAGCCCTCGACCGTTCCCAGGATCTCGAACCCGGCCTCTCCGCCCTCCGGGGCCGCCTTCTCCCGGAGGATGTGGAAGTGGCCCGAGCCGGGGGTCTTGAGGAAGTAGAGCTCGACCGAGTAGCGATCGCCGACCTCCACCGGGAAACGGAGCTCCATCTCCCACCCCTCCGCGGCCCCGTCGGTGCGGAGCAGAGGATAGCGGGAGCCCTGCCCGTCGTAAAAGGAGGTCAGCGAGGATGCGAGGCGGGGCGCCGACAACCGGACACCGGCCGCCGGGTCCTCGAAAACGCTCCGGCCCTCCTCCCGCGTTTCCGTCCATTCCGGGAAGACGAAATTCGACGGGCCCTCCAGGGCGAACGGAAGCCGCCTGTCGACGGCCGGCAGCGGCGGGAACGGGTCGTGGGGCTCGGTCTGGTACCAGTAGGCGACCGAGGAGAAGTAGTCCGACCGGTCGTTGGCGTGTCCGTGCTCGATGGTCACCCGGATGGACTTCTTGAAAGGGACGGGATCCGGCAGATGGAAGCGGTAGACCGTGGCCTTCGAGCCCGCCTGGAAATCCTCCTCCTGCAGGGGGCATCCGTAGAACAGGCTCTGGCTTTCCCGCATGCCCCAGGCGTCGGAGAAGTAGTCTTCGGAGCCCGTCCCGTGGAGCGACGGGGAGTCCTCCCCGTCGACATAGATCATGTCGTCGCCCTCGCCCCACCAGCCCATGGTCCGCTGGAGCACGCTGAGATTGCAGCCGACGTAGTGGCCGGCGCCCGCCGCGTCGAGAAGGACGTAGTTCTTCCCGGGGGTGCAGGGGAACTCCTGCCGGTACTGGGCGTGGAAGTAGGGCGCGTCCGGCCTCAGGCTCTCGAGCTCGCGGTAATCGATGTAGTAGTAGAACGCCCCGACGGGCCGGGTCCCCTCGTTGGTGGCCGTGATGCGGCAGGACCAGCGGAAGGGCATGTACCAGTAAGCGTTCCGGGCCCGGCCCTCCGACGAACAGGTGATGGGAAGCGAGGCGAAATTCCGGTTGAGGCCGTGCCCGACGCCGAAGAAATCGCCGATCGGAGCCTCGACCGAGGGCGACTCCTCGCCATCCCAATAGATGCGGAGGACGATCTTGCGGCCGTAGAACGCTTCGGCCGCGATGGTCACCCAGAGGTGGTGGATGGCGGCCGGGCCCTTGATCTCGGCCAGGACGACGGTCTCGCCCGGCTCGATGGGGATGGAATCCGCGTTCCCGCCCGAGCGGTCGTAGGAGGAGACGCGCAGGCTCCGGTAGTCCTGTTTCCCGCCCAGCTTTTCGAGGATGTCCTGGCCGGCCGCGAGGAACGGCACGAGGACGATGAACAGAGCGGCCGCGGCCATGCGTCCGCGATCCCGCGCCCCGGTTGCGCTAGCGATCTTTTCGGCCATGGGAAGGACCTCCTTTGCGACGTTCGGCGGGAGCCCCGCGCGCGGCCCGCGGCGACGGCTTCAGCCAGCCGGTCCGGATATGCGATTTCCTGTCCCGGCGGGTGTACGGCTTGATGTCGAGCACCGGGGTCCCGTCGACCATGTCCAGGCCCGAGACTTCGAGCACCCGTCCTTTGCGGGCCAGGAGCTTGACGACGCTCATGCCGAGCGGGTTGGGGCGGTGGGGCGACCGGGTCGAGAAGATGCCCCGGGCTTCCGTCTGTCCGGGCGGGACGGTCTTGAGCTTGGACGGCCCGGCCCGATGGAAGTGGAAGAGCACGATCAGGTGGGAATACCCGTCGAGGTCCTCGACGCCCTCGGCGAACTCCTCGAAGATCTCGATCGCGCCCTTGACCGATTGCAAGAAGCGGGGCGGAGCGAAGGCCGGCGGCGGCATGTCGGCGGGATTCTTGAAAGGCGACCGGACGACGCCGACCGGCCGGAGACGGATCCCGGTCATCATCCTCTGACGGACGTCAGCCACTTCTCGTAGCGGGCGGTCCGCCCGGTGACGGCTTCCCGGTAGGCCGTCATCATCTCCCGGGCGACGGGCCCCGTCTTCCCCGGACCCACGGGGTGCCGCTTCTTCCCGGGCTCTGAGCCGTCCGTGACGGAGACGATGGGGATGACCTCGACGGCCGTGCCGCAGAAGAAGGCTTCATCGGCGCCGAAGAAGTCCTCCCTGGTGATGGGCCCGACCTCCGTCTTGTGCCCCAGGTCGCGGGCGATCTCGAGGAGGCTCGTCCGGGTGATGCCCTCGAGGACGGACTCGCTCAGCCCGTTGGTCCGGAGCGTGCCGTTCCTGACGATGAAGATGTTCTGCCCGGGGCCCTCGGCGACCCGCCCCTCCATGTTGAGGAACACGGCCTCGTCGAAGCCCTCCTGGCGGGCTTCCAGCCCGCAGATGGTCGACTGGACGTACACGCCGCCGAGCTTGGCGGCCATGTTGAACTGGCTGTGATGAACGCGCCGCCAGGGCACGATATAGACGTTGACCCCGTTCTCCGACTTTTCCCCGAGATAGGCTCCCCATTCCCAGGTGGCGATGGTCAGCTCGACGGGGCAGGCCTTGGGAACGAGGCCGAGGTTCCCGTAGGAATAGAAGAGGAGGGGCCGGATGTAACAGCTGTCCTGCCCGTTCTCGCGGATGGTTCGTTTGATGGCCTCGATGATCTCGTCCTTGGTGTAGGGCGAGGCCATCCGGGCCACCTCGGCCGACAGGAGGAAGCGGTCGATATGGTCCGTCAACCGGAAGACGGCCGGTCCCCGGGCCGTGCCGTACGCCCGGATCCCTTCGAAGACCGACGTCCCGTAGTGGAGGGCGTGCATCATGGGATGGAAGCCGGCCTCGGACCAGTCGTGGAATTTTCCCATGTGCCAGTATTTCGAGGCCTTGGGGAAATGGGTGTTAAGGAACATGAATGACTCCTTGCCGGGGAATGATGAAGAGGATAAAAGCAAGATGGCAGGGACAGACGAGCCCGCCCTTTCGGGGATGGGCCGGCTCATTCGTGTAGAAGGCAAAACCTCGTTGGATGATACGGTTCGCGAAAGCGATACCGCCGATGGCCCATGCTAGCACAGCCCGCCGCTCAAAGTAAAGGCCCCGGCCCGGTCGCTCCGGCCGCCCTGTAGAAGGTCCGCCCGCGGTGGGCGACGGCCCGGACACGTCTCCGGCGGAGGAGACGGGCGAGGGTCTTCAGGACCTCGTCGCGGTGGCGGCCGAGAGAGGCGGCGATGTCGTCGACCGTCACCGGCCGGCGGCCGACGGTGGCCAGGACGTCCTCCTCGAGGCCGGCCGGGGCGGCGACCTGGCCCTTCTTTTCGAAGGACGCGATGACCTCGGCACGCGGCCCGAAAAGGCCGCGGACCTTCCTGAGCTCGGCCGGGCTCAGGGGCTTGGCCCGGACCTCGGCCGGCGGCCGGACGACCGTGTTGAGGTGGATGCGGTCGGGCCGGATCCGGTCCGCCGCACGCTTGAGGGCCCGGAGGTGGGCCGGGGAGTCGTTCGTCCCCTTGACGAGCATGATCTCGAGCCAGATCCGGCCCGCGAACCCTTTTCGGAAGGCGACCAGGCCGTCGAGGACCTTGTCGGCCCGGAGCGAAGGATGAGGCCGGTTGACCCGGCGGAACTGGGCCGCCGTCGCGGCGTCCAGGGAGGGGACGACGATGTCGGCCGCGGCCAGGTCGTCACGGACGTCCTTCCGCAAAAGGAGGGTCCCGTTGGTCAGGACCACGACCGGGATCCGGGTCATCTTTTTGATCTCCCGGATGAGCCGGCCGAGGTCCTTGTTGAGGGTCGGCTCCCCCGAGCCCGAGAAGGTCACGGCGTCGATCCTCTGCCCCGACCCGAGGGCCATCCGGACCTGAGCCAGAACGTCCTTGACCGGGAACCAGCTCTGGCGGCGGTTGGTGGTCCGCGGGGTCCGGCCGAGCTGGCAGTAGACGCAGTCGAGCGTGCAGGACTTGAAGGGCAGGATGTCCACGCCGAGCGAGAAACCGAGCCGGCGCGAGGGGACCGGCCCATAGACGAAACGGCGGGCTTCCTTCATGCCTTGTCCTTGTAGATCCGGATGAAGTTCCGCAGGGACCGGTCGTAGGTCTTCTCCGCGGAGTCCGGGAACAGGCAGGCCGGCAGCTCCTTCATGCTCCAGTGGTAGGCCAGGCAGTCGCAGCAGACCCCCTTGCGGATGCAGGGCTCCCAGGTGCAGTTGCACCGGGCCATGTTCTTGTCTTTGTTGCA
>JAWOHF010000045.1:0-6212 GCA_046496285.1 Candidatus Aminicenantota bacterium | reverse complement strand
TTGGTCGTCTTGAGGAGGACCTTGGGGTTGTTCGCCGGGGCCTGGGCCATGGCCAGTCCGGCCAGAAAGACCGCGGCCGTCAACAGGGCCGGGAGAAAGTGTCGGGTCATCGGAGCCTCCTTGTTTCTCGTGGTCGCCTTGAAAAGGTCAAAATAGCAGATTCCGGCCGGCGAATCAAACCGCCGACCGCGTATTGATTCAGGGCCCTTCTTCTTATATAATGGCGGGCGATGAACGACGCGTCAAGGCGCTGCCTGCCGGTTCTTGTAGCTCTGGTTTTCGTGGCCGTCACCCTCGGCATCGAATTTTTCCACACAGAGGATTCGGTCGCCGGACAGCGGGACTGCCCGGCCTGTCAGTTCCATCATTCATCCCTGTCGGTCAGCCCCGTGGCGCTCATCTCGCTCCCGCCGCTCGTTTGCCGCGGCGTCGTCGCTCCCGCCGAACCCCTCCAGGCGGGCGAGGCGTTCGTCCTGTCGAGGCCGTCCCGCGCGCCTCCTCTCGTCTGACCCCCCCTTCCTGACCCTTCCTTCCGGTCCTTTCAGGACAGACGGTCCCTTGCAGGGAAACGAGGAGGCAAAATGGCGAAAAGCATCACGGCCTGTCTGATCGCGGCCTTATGGCTGGCGTTCTCTCCCGCGGAGCCTTTGGCCGCAGAGAACGGCCCGCAGGCGCTGACTTTGAAACAATGCATCGAGCTCTCGCTCGTCCGCAACCCGCTCTGGCTCTCCGCGGAGGACGACTACCAGGCTTCCGTAGCCCGTGTCAGGCAGGCCAAAGAGTTCGCCCAGCCGAACCTGGACTTCGACTCCGACCTTCAACCGGGCTTCCTGAGCTTCAGGCAGGCCGGGGAATCCTATTTGGGCGTCAGTCAGACCATCGATTTCCCCGGGAAACGCTCGCTTCGAGGCAAGATCGCCACTCTCGAGTCCCGCGAATACCTGGCCGATAAGGACCGCCTCCGGCTGGACCTCGTCTTCCAGGTCAAAGACGCCTTTTACAGCGTGCTCCTGGCCGTTGAAAAGCGGAGCTACGCTCTCCAGGACCTCGAATTGGCCCGGGATTTTCTGGGCAAGGCGGAAGCCAAGTTCGAGGCCGGCGACATCGCCAGGGTCGAGGCTGTCCGGGCGGGCGTCGAAGTGTCCAAGGCGGCCACGGCCGTCAAGCTGGCGGAGAACGACGTCCTCCTGGCCAAGGCCCGCCTGAACTACCTCCTCGGACGGAACAAGTTCGAGCCCCTTGACGTTGCGGGCGACCTGGCTCGGGCCCCCGTGCCCATCGACAGGGAGTCCCTTGTCCAGCAAGCGATCGAATTCCGCCCCGAAATGGCCAAGTCCGCGGCCCGGCTGGAAGGGGAGTCCGGCCGGAAGAAGGAAGCCGCGCTGAGCTACCTCCCCGATTTCGACCTCGGCGTATCGCGGCATCGGATCACCGGCGAGGCGACGACCTGGGATTTCACTCTCTCGTTCCCCATCCCTCTTTTCTTCTGGCAGCCGGCCCGGGGGCGGATCGCCGAGGCCCGGGCCAACATCATGTCCCTGGAGAGACAATCCGAGGACCTCAGGAACCTCATCGCCCTGGAAGTCGAGCAGGCCTGCCTGGGCGCGGCCGCGGCCGGGAGCCAGATCTCCCTGTTCGAGAAGGAGATCCTGACCCAGGCCGAGGACGTCTACAACCTCATCCTCTTCAGCTTCGAGGAGGGGGAGATCGGCGGCCTCGAACTCATCGACGCCCGCCGGACATTGGTCGAGGCCCGCAAGGCCTATGCCGACGCTCTCTACACATACAACATGACCCTGGCCGTGCTCGAAAGATCGGTCGGCCGGCCCCTCGAAGGAGTGGACTATGAATAGAACGGACAAGACGTTTTTTCTGATCATCATTCTGGCCCTGGCCCTCGGCCTAGGAGGCCTGGCCTGTTCCCGCGGGGGGGACAAGCAGGCCCGGGAAGGGGACTCGGCCCTGTCCCGGGACGTCGTCAGCTATGGGCGCCCGGGTACCCAAGGGCGGCCCGACGGGACCGGCCGCGGCCGCGGCGGCTCCGGATTGGGCCAGGGACGAGGGACTGGGCGGGGGTGGGACCCCTCGACGGTCGTTCGCCTGAACGAAAAGGAGAGCGCCGCCGTGGAGTTCGAGACGGCGGTCGCTTCGTACCGCCCCATGAGCTCCGATCTCCAGGTCACCGGCAAGATCTTCGCCCATCAGATGCGCAAGGCCATCGTCAGCTATCCCTTTCCGGCCCGCGTGGCGACGATCCATGTCCGGCCCGGCGACTGGGTGGAGCCCGGCCGGCCGCTGGTGACCCTGCAGAGCGAGGCTGTGGGCGAGGCCAAGGCCGACTATTTCAAGGCCTTGGCCGACCTCGAGCTGGCCCGCTACAACCACGAGCGCGAGAAACGGCTGTTCGAGCGCGGCGCCGGGGCCGGCAAGAACCTCCAGTCCGCCGAAGCCGAGCTCAAAGTGGCCGCGGCCGTGCTCAACGCCGCCGAAAAAAAGCTCCATATCCTCGGCTTCACGGAAGACATGGTGAAGAAAACCGGGGAGACCCACGAGATCAACCCCCTGATCACCCTCTTCGCCCCGATCGCCGGGACGGTCGTCGAGAACGTCTTGGTCGTGGGCGGCATGGTCGACCAGGCCTCGGAGATCCTGACCCTCCTCGACCCCCGGACCCTCTGCGTGGACGCGGACGTCTACGAGCGCGACATCGCCAAGGTCCGCAAAGGGCAGGACGTCGAGGTCACGGTGCCGGCCTTCCCGGGCCTCGAGTTCCGGGGCCAGCTCCAGTACATCGGCGGTGTCCTCAAAGAGGAGACCCGGACCGTCACCGTCCGGACCGAGGTCGATAACCGGGAGCTCCGGCTCAAGCCCGGCATGTTCGCCTCCTTGCGCATCGTGCTCGACGAGCAGAGCCGGGCCCTGGTCGTCCCGGACTCGGCCGTGCTCGACGACGGGGGAGAGAAGATCCTGTTCGTCAAGAAGGACGGGGCCTTCTATCCGCGCGTGGTCACTCTCGGGTCCAAGGTCAACGGTTTCGTCGAGGTCCTCCAGGGCGTCGTCGAGGGCGACGTGGTCGTGACTTCCGGCAGCTACCAGTTGAAATCCAAGCTTTACGACGAGATCGTCAAGGCCGCGGGGATCCATTGATGAGCCGCCCGGAGGCGCCGGCCCCCGACCGGCTGGGGAGAACGTGACATGATCGACAAGCTCATCGATTTTGCCCTCAAGCACAAGCTCCTGACCGTGCTCCTCGTGGGCCTGGTCTGCCTCTGGGGGGTCATCGTCTATTTCCGGATGCCGAAGGACATCTACCCCGACCTCAACGCGCCCCTGGTCAATATCATCACCGAGAACCCGGGCATGGCTTCCGAGGACATCGAGAGGCTCATCACCTTCCCGCTCGAAAGCCTTCTTTCGGGGGCGCCCCGGGTGACCCGGGTCCGTTCGGAATCGACGACCGGAGACTCCGTGGTGACGGCGGAATTCGAGTGGGGGACCGACATCTATCTCGCCCGCCAGATCGTCTCGAGCAAGCTGGAGCTCATCGCCGGGCGCCTGCCCCAGGGCACGACCCAGCCCCTGCTCGGCCCCGTGTCCTCGCGGATGGGAGAGGTCTTCGAGTTCGCCGTCATCGGCGACGAGGGGACCGACCCCATGGAGCTGCGTTCGATCGCCGACTGGACCATCCGCTACCGGCTCCAGGGAGTGCCGGGGGTGGCCTTCGTCATCAACCTCGGCGGCTTCATCCGCCAGTTCCAGGTCTTCCTCAAGCCCGACATGCTCAAGAACTACGGTCTGACCATCGCCGAGGTCAAGGAAGCCATCGAGAACAGCAACCGCAATTTCAGCGGCGGGGTCCTCGTCAAGGGGTCCCAGGAGGTCCTGATCAAGGGGTTGGGCCGGCTGGAGACCCTGGACCACATCCGCGACACCGTCATCACCTCGAGGAACAACGTGCCCCTGTTCGTCAAGGACGTCGCCGACGTCCGGGTCGGGGGCAAGTTCCGCCGGGAAGCGGCCGGCCACGACGGACGGGAAGCCGTCTACGTGACCATCGAGAAGCAGTATGGGGGCGACACCCTGACGGCCATCGCCAACATCCGCGAGGCCCTGTCGCGGATCGCCAGGGACCTGCCGGACAACATCCGGATCAAGCCCTTCTACGACCAGTCGATCCTGATCGTCAAATCCATCTCCCATGTCGAGGTCTCCATCCTGCAGGGCGTTCTGCTCATCGTCCTGGTCATGATCTTCTTCATGTGGAACCTGCGGAGCGCGCTGATCGCCTCGTTGACCATCCCGTTCTCCATTCTCATCGCCCTGGTCCTGATGGACCTGTTCGGCGTCACTCTCACGGTCATGTCCATCGGCGGGCTGGCTATCGGCATCGGGAAGATGGCCAACGGATCGATCATCATGGTCGAGAACATCTTCCGGCTGTTGCACGAGAAAGGGGACCGGGCGCCGGTCGAGGAGATCGTCGCCGAGGCCGCCAAGGACGTCGGAAAGTTCCTGTTCTCGGCCAGCCTGATCATCATCCTCGTCTTCCTGCCCCTCCTGACGCTCCAGGGCCTCGAGGGGGCGATGTTCCGGCCGACGGCCTTCGCCGTGGCCGCCGCCCTGTTCGGGGCCATGCTTCTCAACATCACCCTCCAGCCCATCCTGGCCGCCGTCTTCCTGGCCCGTCGCCGGCTCCGGGAGACCCGCGACCCGGTCACCGACTTCCTGTCTTCGAAATACAAGCGCGTCATGGACTGGGCGCTGGGCAAGAAGCCCCTCGTGCTGGTCGTCTTCGCCGCCCTCATCCTGGCCGCCGCCGTCGGCTTCGGCTTCCTCGGCAAGGAGTTCGTCCCGCCCCTCGACGAAGGGGCGATCATGGCCTCCACGGTCATGCTGCCCGAGACCTCCCTCGAGGAGTCCGTGCGCATGGGGACCCGGATCGAGAACATCTTCCTGGGCTTCCCCGAGGTCCTGTCCGTCTCCCGGACGACGGGCACGGCCGAGGCCTCCGAGCACCTCCACCCGGTCAACCACAGCCATTACAACATCGAGCTCCTCCCGCGCGAGGAGCGCAAGAGGGGCTTCCGGGAGATCACCCAGGCCATGCGCGAGGAGCTCGACAAGCTGCCCGGCGTCGCCTACATCTTCGAGCAGCCCATCGCCAACAAGCTGGCCGAGATGATGACCGGCACGGAAGGCCAGCTGTCGGTCAAGCTCTTCGGCCCTGACCTGGCCGTCCTCAACGACAGGATCGAGAACATCCGCCACGTGCTCGACGACATCCGCGGCGCGGCCGACCTTCAGGTCGAGCAGACCACGGGCGTCCCCCAGCTGGTCATCCGGCTGGAGCGCGAGAAGATGGGGCGGTTCGGGATCCCCGTGGCCCAGGTCGCCGACCTCATCGAGACGGCCCTCAACGGTATCGAGGTCACGGACGTCTACGAGGGGGACCGGGTGACCTCGGTCCTCGTCCGGCTGCCCGAGGAGGTCCGCAACGACGAGAACGCCGTCCGCAACCTGCTCGTCGACGCCCCGGGCGGCCAGAGGATCCCCCTCTCCGACCTGGCCGACATCCGGCGGGACGAGGGCCCCCAAACGATCTTCCGCGAGAATCTCATGCGGCGCAAGATCGTCCAGTGCAACGTCGAGGGCCGCGACATCGGGAGCTTCGTCAGGGAGGCCAGGGAGCGGATCGACGCCGCCGTGGACCTCCCGCCCGGCTACTATGTCACCTTCGGCGGCCAGTTCGAGAGCCAGCAGAGCGCTCTCCGCCACCTGACGATGCTCATGATCCTGGTCGTCCTGATCATCTTCGTCATCCTCTTCTCGTCGTTCGGCTCGGTCCGGCAGGCCCTGCTGGTCATCATGAACATCCCGTCGGCCCTGGTCGGCGGGGTCGTCGGCCTGCTCATCGCCGGAGAGACCCTCAACGTCTCGTCGACCATCGGGCTGATCGCCCTCTTCGGGATCTGCGCCCAAAATGATATCATCCTGGTGGCCAAGATCAACGACCTGAGGCGCCGGGGCCGCGGGCTCCGGGAGGCCGTCGTCGAGGGGGCCCTGATGAAGTTTCGGCCGATCTTCATGACCGACATGGTCATGATCGTCGGGCTGCTGCCGATGGCCCTGATCGCGACGACCGGCTCGGAGCTCCACCGCCCGCTCGCCGTGGTCTACATCGGCGGGTTCTTCTTCGCCATCTTCCTCAGGCT
>JAWOHF010000030.1:0-5800 GCA_046496285.1 Candidatus Aminicenantota bacterium | reverse complement strand
TCATGCCGCTTTTCTCCGGGCCTGGATGACGAGCGTCAAACCGCTCGTGGCGGACTCCGGGGCTTTCCGGCCAAAGACCGAGGAGACCCTGTGGGCGACACCCAGGACGAGATATCCCGGAGGCCGCAAGAAAGCGAGCGCCGCCGGCAGCTCGTCGAGCCGCCAGGAGATCCGGACGAGCCGGAGGGCCCAGGCCGTGCTGAGGACGTAGCCCGTTCTTTCGATCTCGAAGCCGGCCTTCGACAGCTTCTCGCCCGCGTTAACGGGAGTGTAGAACGTGTTGACCGCGTAGCGGCGGCGATGGCGCTCCCGCTCGGCAGGCGTGATCCCGGGGTTCGTCAGGCTGTCGGCGGTGAGGACCAGCCGGCCGCCGGGCTTCATGGCCCGGGAGACGTTGCTCAGGACCCGCTCCTCGTTCGCGAGATGCTCCAGGACGCACAGGCTCAGGGCCTTGTCGAAGATCCCGTCGCGGAAATCCGCCGACTCGGCGTCCAGGTCGAGGAACTGGGCCCTCTCGCTCCCATACCTGCGCCGGGCGAAGGCCAGCCGCTGGCCGTGGATGTCGATCCCCGTGACGCGGGCCCCGGACCGGCTGATCAGCCAGTCATAGTATCCGTCGCCGCACCCGACGTCGAGGATCCTCTCCCCTTCCGCGGCGCCCAGCCAGCGCAGGGCCAGATCGCATTCGTCTCTCCTGCGGAAATTGAGCCGGCTGAAACGACGCCCCCAGCGTGCCGGACGGGAAGGCCCTCTCGTCTGAGCTATCAAAGGGTGGTCTGCTTTCTTCTTTCGCGGTGCGCCCATTATAGAACACGCAAGGAAGGGCGGCAAGGCCCCTCTGGGTTTCCAATCCGGGAGCCCCGGTGATATAATGCGCTCCATGAGCATGGCTTCTGGGGAGGGACCGGAATTCGATTTTCAGCGCTCCCTCAAGCCCTCGTCACCGCGGGGATTGTTGCGGTTCGTCCAGTTCGACAGATACATCAACCGTCCCCTGGCGGCCCTGATCGCCCGGGCGGCCTCGAGGACCGGCCTGCGGCCCAACCACCTTACGGTCGGGGCCTTCGCCGTGGCCGTCACCGGTGCGCTCTTTTATCTCCGGGGGGACCACCCGGGCTTCATCGTCGCCGGGGCCCTGGTCTACGCTTCGACCATCCTCGACGGGGCCGACGGGATGCTGGCCCGCTCCAAGAACCTCTGCACGAGGTTCGGCGCGTATCTCGACCTCTATCTCGACCGGATCACGGATTATCTGGTCATGGGGGCCATGGCGACAGGGTATTATCTCCA
The DNA here is from genome assembly GCA_046496285.1 of Candidatus Aminicenantota bacterium. Taxonomy (GTDB): domain Bacteria; phylum Acidobacteriota; class Aminicenantia; order Aminicenantales; family Saccharicenantaceae; genus RBG-16-66-30. The sequence goes on along the minus strand of JAWOHF010000030.1, from coordinate 4,510 downwards.
GTCGGGCCGGCATGTTTTTTACATCCTGAGCCTGTTCGGGCTGGGGGCCTACATGCTGCAGACCCTGCTCTATTATCTGGAACGCGAGTTCCGCAGGATCCAGACGGGCTCCGGGGCCAGCGGCGAGTTCCGCGGCCTCGTGTATCTGGGCATCCTCGTCTTTTCCCTGATAGACCGCCTGGATCTCGTGATCATGATCCTGCTGTGCGTCCCCGTGCTCAACATCATCTATCGATTCATACGCTTCTGGGTCATCGAACGGCCGGCGGAGGCGCCTCCTCCGTCGCCCTGATGGCCTGAAAGGAACCCCGACCATGCCGGATATTCTCCGTGGCGAAGATATCGCGCCGGCCCGGGGCCGGCTCGGCGTCCTGATGCCCGGCCTTGGGGCCGTGGCCTCGACCTTCCTGACGGGGCTCTTCGGCGCCCGGCGAGGGCTCTTCCGGCCCCTGGGGTCGTTGACCCAGACGGGGAAGATCCGGCTGGGAAAACGGACCGAGAATCGCTTCGACTTCATCAAGGACTTCGTCCCCCTCGCGGAGCCCGCCGACCTGGTCTTCGGCGCTTGGGACATCTTTCCCGACTCCGCTTACGCGGCGGCCGTCAAGGCCCGGGTCCTTCGGCCTGAACAGATCGATCTCGTCAAGGACGAGCTCGAGGCCGTAGAACCCCTGCCCGCCGTCTTCGACCGGAAATTCGTCCACAACCTCGACGGCCCCCACGTCAAGCGAGGGGCGTCGAAAATGGACCTGGCCGAGCAGCTGATGAAGGACATCGACGATTTCCGGACCCGGCATCGAACGGCGCGCCTGGTGATGTGCTGGACGGCCTCGACCGAAGCCTACCGCGATATCCAGGGGGTCCACTCCGGCCTCACGGCGTTCGAGGACGGCCTGAAAGCCGATTCCCCGGACATCAGCCCCAGCCAGATCTACGCCTACGCAGCGCTGAAAATGGGCGTCCCGTACATCAACGGCGCCCCCCACATCGCCACGGACTGCCCGGCCCTGCTCGAGCTGGCCGCCGAGAAGGGCGTTCCCGTGGCCGGCAAGGATTTCAAGACCGGGCAGACCCTGATGAAGACGATCCTGGCCCCGGGGCTCGCGGCCCGTCTCCTGGGCATCTCGGGCTGGTTCTCGACGAACATCCTCGGCAACCGGGACGGGGAGGTCCTGGACGACCCCGAATCGTTCCGCTCCAAGGAGATCTCCAAGCTCGGCGTCCTCGACACCATTCTCCACCCCGAGCTCTATCCCGAGCTCTACGGAAAGATCTATCACAAGGTCGATATCAACTACTACCCGCCGCGGGGCGACGACAAGGAATCGTGGGACAACATCGACATCTTCGGCTGGATGGACTATCCCATGCAGATCAAGGTCAACTTCCTCTGCCGCGATTCCATCCTGGCCGCTCCCGTCGTGTTCGACCTCATCCTGTTCATGGACCTGGCCGCGCGGGCCGGGATGCACGGCATCCAGGAGTGGCTGTCGTTCTATTTCAAGAGCCCGATGGCCGGGCAAGGGCTGTACCCCGAGAACGACCTGTTCATCCAGCGGAGCAAGCTCCTCAACACCCTGCGCTATCTGGGGAAAGCCGACCTCATCCACCACACCGGGCTAGACTACTACTACGACCTCGAAGAGGGCTGACCTCCCGGCCCTGGGACCGGCCAGCGTCCCGCGCGCCAGGGAGCGCCTGAACGGCGGCCATCAAGTGTGCGAAAACGGACAATCAAGTTCGATATCGAAGTGGGCGCGTCCGGCCGGAGACGGCAAAAGGGCACCGGGAGGACGCGGCGGTCATAAACGCAAAAGAAGCCGCTCAGGCGTAAAAACAATTTACAGCCGATCGGAGCGTTCTCCCTGGAGCGGAGTTGGCCCGAAAATTGCTGCTCACGGTGCCGAAAGGGTGCCGCCATGCCAAGCGACGAGCGTAAGAACGATACCACCAGCCCCACAGGCCAGTTCGTATTCCGGATCACGTCTCTACTGTCGGAGCAGATGGACCGGAACCAGCGTCATTCGCTGAAGAAGCTCCTCGGACTGGTCGAAAAGAACGTCATCCGGGACGTCCTTCATCGCGTCAACGGGAATCAGCGGAACGCCGGCCGCGTCCTGGGACTTAAAAACACGACGCTGAACGCAAAAATGAAGAAGTACGGGATACGCGTGCTCAGGCGGATCGAGATCCCCGCCCAGCCGGATACCCTCCCGGCCTCCGATCGCGGGCCGCGAGGGGCATCCCCACGGACAACGCCCGGTGACAGCCCGACGGCGCTCCGGATGGCCGGACGAGGGAGGATCCCTCAGGAGTGAGATCCGGCAGTCCAGCGGGGAACTCTCAATAAACCATGCCTGAACTCAAGTATCACCACATCGGCATACCGACCGACAGGGACCTCCCGCCGCAAGACTACATCCCCGCCTGCAAAATGTATGCCTCGGGCTACATGGAAAGCCCCTATGGGATCGAATGGCTGAAATTCGATCCGGATTGCCCGATGCCGGACTTGGTGAAGGAGGTCCCCCACATCGCCTTCGTCGTCCGGGACATCCGGGAAGCCATCAAGGGAAAGGATGTCCTCATCGAGCCGAACAGCCCGAGCCCCGGGGTCACCGTGGCCTTCATCGTCGACAACGGGGCCCCTGTGGAGTTCCTGCAGTTCGACCGGCCCGAGGACGAGGTCTGGCCGCGCGCGGCCGAATTCAAATAAAGACCGGAGAGGAGTACCCATGAGCAAGAAGATCCTGACCGTCGCGACCCTCGTCGCCCTATTGTCGGCGCCTATCGTCCTGCGGGCCCAAGAAGGCTCGGAAGAGGTGGCCATCAAGGCCCTCGTCCAGACGGCCTACGTCGACGGACTGATAAACCTCGGGGACCTGGACAAGACGCGGGCCGGGTTCCACCCCGAATTCGTCCTGCTCGGCGTCCAGGATGGGAAGCTGACCCGCCTACCGATCGCCGACTGGATCGCGGGCACGGAGAAACGAAAGGCCCAGGGCCAGGCGTCTCCGCAGATGACCTGCAGGATCCTCCAGGTCGACATGACTGGTAACGCCGCGGTCGTCAAGCTGGAGGTGCACCGGGGAGACACTCATGTCTTTACCGACTACCTGTCCCTCTACAAGTTCCCCGACGGCTGGCAGATCGTCGGCAAGATCTACTTCCGCCACGCCTGACGGCGCGGAAAGGCTTATTTGGGCTTGTCGGCCCGGACGACGCGGAGGCCGTAGACCGCCCCGGTCTCGCGGCCCTCGAGCCCCTCGAACCGGACCGTGACCTTGCGCTTGCCGGCGACGGCCTCGGCCGGGATCGGGTAGACGACGTCGAAGAACTCCTCTTTCTCCTGGGGGCTTCGGCGCGAGATGCGCTGCTCGCCGAGCTTCAGGCCATCGACCATTACGGCGAAAGCCCGCTCGGCCCGTTCCTCGCGGTTGTAGGTCACGATGAGCTCGAGGGGAGTGGACGGGTCGACGGACACGTCGAATGAGAACCAATCGACCGCCCGGCGGCCGTAACGGCCCCGGAGCTGGGCAGGCGAGGAATCCCCGCTCTGCATGTTGAAATCCCGTTCCGTTTGCATCTGGCCCGGCTGGGCGAAGGCCACGGTGGCCGCCTCGAGCTTGCGCCGGGCGTCTTCGGCGGCCCGCAAGTCGGCCGCCCGGCCCTCCCATTTCTCGGGCGTCAGGATGTCCCAATAGACCGTATAGGTCCTCCGGTGAAGCCGATAGAAGGGAACGAGCTCGACGTCCCGGTCGCGGCCGACGCCCTCGGTCCGGAAGGTCAGCGGGTCCCCTTCGGCCGGCTTCAGCCAGCTGGCGGCCTCCGTTTCCGGGGTCACAAGGACCGGGGTCGTGGGACGCGGCGCCGCAGGTGCGGCCGCCGCCCCGCTTTCCCCGCGCCTCCGCCGCTCGGGCATCGGTCCGAGGTCGCCGGCCAGGACGAGCGGGCCCCACAGGATGGCCGCTCTCTCGGGATTGTCGGGCAGGGGCTCCAGGCGGAGCGTTTTGGGCAGTGTCAGCTCGATCGTATCGCCCGTCTTCCAGGTTCTGCGGACGCGGACATAGGGGAGCGTTTCGCTCACATCGACCGGCGCGCCGTTGACCCGGACCGCGAACCCCTCCCCGGCCCAGAAGGGGCGGCGGAGTGCGATCTCGAAGGAACGAGGCTTTTTCGTCTCGATCGTCAATGCGGCCTCCTCCCCTTCCGGAAAGGAGGTGGCCATCGTCAACTTGACGCCGCGCGACCTCCAATCCGCGGTCGAGGGCGCGTAGATATTGACCCACAGCGTGTCCCCATGCTCGAAGTAGAGCCCGTCGCCGTGCAGGGCGTGGCTCTCCATCCCGGAGCCGACGCAGCAGGTGAAGCCGCGCTCCATGTCCTGGTATTCGCGGGCGACGCCTTGGCCGACGGGCACCATGTAGCAGGTCGCGCCGTCGGACGGGTCCATGGAGCCGAGGATGTGGTTGAAAAGGGCCCGCTCGTGGAAATCGGCGTAACGGACCTG
>JAWOHF010000315.1:0-2729 GCA_046496285.1 Candidatus Aminicenantota bacterium | reverse complement strand
ATACGCCGGATCTGGGGCTCCTGGAAGAGGTCCGCAGGCAGCTCCGAGCGGGCCTCGTCGATGGCCTGCTTGATGTCCAGGTAGGCCTGGGTCTCGTCGGCCGAGAGCTCGAACTCGATGAAAATGGAGGAGTAGTCCTGGATGGAGTTGCTGCTGATCTCCTTGACGCCGTTGATCCCCTTGAGCCTCTTCTCGATGGGCCGGGTGATCAGGTTCTCGATGTCCGCCGGCGAGGTGCCCGGGTGGATGGTCCCGATCATGTAATAGGGAAAAACGATCTCGGGCATCTCCTCCTTGGGGACGGCCTCGTACTGCATGACCCCGAAGATGACCAGCAGGATCGTGAAGATGTAGATCGTGGTCCGGCCGTCGACGGCCACGTTGGTGGGCTTGAACTCCCGGTAGTTCATGGCCCTACTTCCCGTTCCCGTCGAGAACGAGGGGCTGTCCGTCGGCGAGCTTCTGGAAGCCGAAGACGACGACGTGCTCGCCGTCGCTCAGCCCTTCGAGGACCTCGATCCTGTTGCCCGCCTCGAGGCCCGTGCGGACGACCCTCTTTCGGGCCGTCCAGCGGGCGCCCTCGGGGACCGCGACGAACAGGAACTGTTCCGTCCCCGTCTCCTGGACGATGTTCTTCAGCACGGTCAGGGCCGCCGGGTTGGAGTAGTCGTTGACCAGGAGCACGGCCAGCATGTTGGGCTTGACGCCCCGGGCCGCCGCCGGCACGCCGGCTTCGATCTGGAAGGTCCGGTTCCTGGGGTCGATGACCTGGGAGACGGCGTCGATCGAGGCCTCGAATTCCATCTCCAGGACGGGTATGCGGACCGTGACCATGTCGCCGCGCTTGAGGCGGGAGATGTAGTTCTCGGCCAGGGCGGCGGTGACCTTGAGCCGGCTGAGCTGGACGATGCGGAAGGCCCCGAAACCGCCGGCGGCCATCTCGCCTTCCTTGATCAGCACGCTGTCGACCGTGCCGTCGATGGGCGAGGTGATCCGGGTCAGGTTGACCTGCTCGCGGAGAGTGGCCAGCCTTTTCTCCAGGGAATCCTTGGCGTTCTTGGCCTGCAGGTATTCGATCTCGCTGCCGATCTTCTTGTCCCAGAGCCTCTGACGCCGCTCGTAGACCGTCGTCGCCAGCGCCAGGCTGTTCTCGACCTCGGCGATGCTGCTCTCGAGGACGGAGGCGTCCAGCTCGGCCAGGAGCTGGCCGGTCGCGACGCGCTCCCCGGCGTTGACGTGGATCTTCTTCACCAGGCCGGGGGACAGGGGCGGGACGAGGATGTTGTTGTCCGATTCGACCGTTCCCTGGACGCTGATGAAGTGCCGGAAGGGGGAAAAGCTGATCTGCTCGGCGCGGACCGCGACGGGGTTCTCGGCGGCCGGGGCGGCGGAGCCCTTCGTGAGGGCCATCTCGGCCTTCAGCCGTTCGATCTCTTCGTTCAGGGCGTCGCGCTTGTGTTCGAGACGGGCCAGGCGGGCGCCGTCACCGCCGGGTCCGCAGGCGGCCGCGGAGAGCGCGGCCAGCCCGGCCAGAGCGGTGAAGGCGGCGAGGATGAGCGGATTTCTTCTCATGACGGTTGTCCTTTGTCGTCGGATGTGGGAAAGCTGTTGGTCACCCGGTCGAGCTTGTTCTTGGCGTTCAGGAGCTCGGCGAGGGCCGCGATGTAATCGGACTCGGCCCCCAGGAACTTGTCGTTGGCCTGGGTCAGCTCCATGCTCGAGGCCAGGCCCTCCCGGTATTTCTCGAGGGTCACGTCGTACACCCGGGCCGCCAGGTCCATGTTGTCCTTCATGTTCCGGTAGTTCTCCCAGGCTGTGGACAGCCGGACCTTGGTGCGTTCGACCTCGAGCTCGAGGCCGCGGGCGGCCTGGGCGCGGGCCTCGCGGGCTTGTTCCAGGGCCAGCTCGGCCTGCGTCGTGCGGGCCCTTTGGAAGCCGCTGCGGAACAGGGGGATGCTGACGTTGACGCCGAGTATGGACAGAGGGAACCAGCGCTCCCCGGTGCTGAAGAAGCTGAAGCTGTCCCGGTAGGCGCTCTGCTGGTAGGTGAAGAAGGCCGAGACCGAGGGCCAGGAGCGGGCCCGCTCGTTCTTCATGGCCTTCTCCGCGATCTTCTCTTGCAGGCCGGCCAGCTCGAGCTCGACGCTGCCGGCCGGATCGAAGGGGACGCCGAGCGCCCGCTCGACGTCGACCGAGGCCAGGATGTCCTCGAGCGTGTCCGTCAGGACGAGCTCCTCCTCGAAGTCCATGCCCATCTGGAACTTCAGGAGCTTGAGGGCTATGCCCTTCTGCTTCTCCACGGTCTGCAGGCCGGCCCTCAGCTGGTTGAACGCGATCTGGATGAGATCGACGTCCGTCTCGGCCACGAAGCCCTCCCGGTGGAGCTCGGCGATCTCGGTCCGCGTCTTTTCGATATTGGCCAGGGTCGAGCGGAGGATCTTCTCGCTCTCCGCGGCCACCAAAATGAGACCGTAGGTCCCGGTCACGGCCTCCTGGACGTTGAGCTCGGAGAGCTCCAGGCCCCGGTCGGCCAGGCCCGTGTAGATCTTGGAGGTCTGGAGGCCGACGAGGTAGCTGCCGTTGAAGACCAGCTGCTGGACCTGGATGTTGGCGCTGGCGTTGTGCTGGGTGCCGAACTGAACGGGGATCTTCTCCTCGGGCTTGCCGTCGAAGAAGTTGGGGATGAGGCTGGTGGCCAGGATCATGTTGTTGGTATAGCCGATGCCCGA
>JAWOHF010000321.1:0-8696 GCA_046496285.1 Candidatus Aminicenantota bacterium | reverse complement strand
CTGTCGGCCTGCGGCTCCCTCGGCGACGCCGAAGAATCCAGCACCATTCTGATCATCGAAAGCATCACCGGGACGAAAACGGACGGGACGCCCGTGGCCTTCCTGCAATCGGACGTCGAGCGGATCGGCGCACTGGGGGCCTATGTCACGGCCGATGCGGCGACAGCCAATCTGCGGGCCACTCTCGCCAGCCCGGCCCCCGTCAATCCGCCTACGATTTACAATAGAATCGTCCTGACGAACTACCGGGTCACCTTCGAGCTGCCCACGGGCCCCGGGACCCCCGGCGTCGACGTGCCGCTGCCCTTCGACGCCAACTTCTCGACGGTCACCCTCGAGGTCGACAAGAGCACGGCCGTTCCGTTCGTCGTCGTTCTCGAGGCGGCCAAGCTCGCCGCCCCGCTGACCGCGCTCGTGGGAACGACCACGGTCCTCGAGACCAAGGCCAAGATCGAGATCTTCGGGAGGGACCTCGGCGGCAAGACCGTCCAGGCCACGGGCTATCTGACCATCTATTTCGGCGACTATATCGATCCCTGAGCTGCCAAGCGGGCCGTCCCTCTTCGCCGCGAACGTGAAAGGGGCTTTTCCTTCGGGAAAAGCCCCTTTTTTTTGGTTCATCTCCCATTTCCGGGGAACAGATGGCCATGAGGGGACGATAGACGTCCCCCCTATTTTTTAGGGCCTGAAGGGCGAGTAGGAGAACACGAAAGATTTCTTCAGGCGGACGGCCGGGAGGGACTCGCGGAGGGCCCGGTCGATGGTTTCGCGCGTGGCCGCCTTGAGGATGAACTGAACCCCGGTCAAGCCCCGAGCGCGAGGAGCCGAGGCCAGCGCCGGGCCGAGGACTTCCAGCCCGGGCCCGTGCTCTTTGAGCAGGGCCGCGAGACGGCGGGATCTGCCGGCCAGGGCCCGCACATCGCGGCCCTGAAGGATGACCTCGGCCAGGGAGCCCGCCGGCGGGTAGCTCAGGAGACGGCGGAAAGCGATCTCCTTTTCAAAGAATCCCCGGTAATCGCCCTCGGCCGCCGCCTGGATGCTGTAATGAACGGGCGGCGCGGTCTGGATGACGGCCTCCGCGTCCGGCCCGGCCCGGCAGAGCTCCATCATCGCGGCCACCGCCTGGAACGTCCGCTGACCGGCCCGGTAATCGGAGAGCCCCAGGAGAGCCTCGGGCCGGAGGATCCCGACCAGCCCGACCTGGGGGACGGCCGGCTGATGGACGAGAAGCTGAGTGCCGACAAGGACCGGGATCCTCCCCCGGCGGAACTCGTCGAGGATCTTCTCTTTCTCCCCGGCTTTCGAGGCCGTGTCGGCATCGAAGCGGGCGATCCGGGTCCCCGGGAAAAGGCGAACGAGCTCCTCCTCCAGCGCCTGGATCCCCGCGGGCCGGCTGAAGGCCAGTCGGCCGCCGCACCCGGAGCAGGCGCTCCGGACGCCCGTCGAAAAATTGCAGTAATGGCAGACCAGCCGGTCCTCGCCCTTATGATAGACGAGCGGGATGTCGCACCGGGGGCAACGGGGCGCCCGGCCGCAGCCGGCGCAGACCGGCGATGAGGCGTAGCCCCGCCGGTTGAGGAAAAGCACGGCCGGCTGCCCGGACTTCAGGCTGACCCGGAGCTTGGCCTCGAGGCCGCGGGAGACGAGCGGACCGTCGCGCCGTTGCTCGACCCAGGTCAACCGGGGCCGGCGGGCCGCGCCGGGGAGCTCGACAAGGACGCCCAGCCGCCGGGCCTCGTCGTAGGCCTCGACGGTCGGGCGGGAAGACCCGAAGACGACGACGGCCCCCGCGGCCCGGGCCCGGAGCCAGGCGCCCCGGCGGGCGTCGTAGGACGGGCTCTCGCGCTGGAAGTAGGAGTCCTCGTGTTCTCCGTCGACGATGATCAGCCGGAGCGGCGAGGCCTCGACGAAAAGCGCCGAGCGCGTCCCGGCGATCAGGGCGGCCCGGCCGCTCCGCAGGCCCCTCCAGGCCCCCTCTTTCTGCTTCTCCGTCATCCGGCCGTGGAAGACCACGGCGGACCGGCCGAACTCCTTCTCGAAGCTCCCGACGAAGTCCCGCGTCAGGGCGATCTCGGGGACCAGGTACAGGACCTTGCCCGGCCCCCGGGTCGCCCGTTCGATCAGCGTTCGATAGACGGACCGCCGGGAGTCGTCCGGGCCGAAAAGATAAAAGCCCCCGAATCGCCGGGAGTCCACGGCCCGCTCGACATCCGCGAGCAGGCCCGCGTCCGAAGCGGGCACGGGAAATTCCAGCCCCAGCTGGGACGGCCCGCCGCCCGCCTCCGGTCCGCCCGCCCGGGGCGGACGAACGGCTTCTTCCCGGACCTCGACAAGCCCTTTCTTCCTCATTCTCGCGACGAGCGCCGATATCTCCCGGCCGCCCGTCTTTCTTCGAAGGGTCAGGGGGCTGCGCCCCTTCGGACTCGCCTGGAGCACGGCAGCCAGAGTCTTTTCTCTAGGCCCCAGGTCCCCTGTTTCGAGCCGTTCCCGGCCGAGTCCGGTCAGGCGGACCGTGATCTTCATCCGGGCGGCCAGCGAGGGGGGCAGCGAAGCCTGGAGGATCTCTCCCCACGGCGCCCGGAATTCCTCGCTGAGAGCGCCGGTGAATTCGAGGAAGCGCTCGTCGCGGAAAGGTCTTTCGTCGAGGATCCCGACGAGCTCCTTGATCTTCATGCCGGCGGCCGGCGCCTCCGAGGTCAAGGCGACGATGAAGCCGTTCTGGCGCCTGGCCCCCAGCGGCGCGACCACGCGAGCGCCCGGCCGGGCGGCGGCCCGATGCTTTTCCGGAACGGCGTACAGGAAAGAATGGTCGAGCGGAAGGGGGAAGACGACCCGGGCGTAGAGCGTCATTTCCTGCCCAGCAGGGCCATGACCTTCTGCATGTCCTCCCAGACCATGCGCTTGAGCTCGCGGTTGCCCTCGTTGCGGATGAGGTAGGAGGGGTGGAACGTGGGCATGACCGGAATGCCGCGGTAGTCGCCGAAGTTCCCGCGCCGGGCGGTCATGCCCTGGCGGCTGGGAAGGAATCGGTCTGTCGGGGTCTTGCCCAGGAGGACGATGACCCGCGGCCGGATGAGCTCGATCTGGCGGAGCAGGTAGGGCACGCAGGCCTCGGACTCCTCCCGGTGAGGGACCCGGTTGTCCGGAGGACGGCACTTGACGATGTTCGTGATGTAGACCTCGTCTTCCCGGAACTTCATGGCCGCGATGATCTTCCGGAGGAGCTGGCCGGCCCGGCCGACGAACGGCCGGCCCTGAGCGTCTTCGTCGCGGCCCGGCGCTTCGCCTATGAACATCAGCTCGGCCGCCCGGTCCCCTTCGCCGGGGACGGCGTTCGTCCGGAGCCTGTGGAGAGGGCAAAGCCTGCAGGACAGGACTTGCGCCTCGAGTTCCTCCAGGGCCTGCCGCTCTGCGTCCGTCTGGGGAGCGCGCTCAGGCAGAGACGGAAGAGGGGCAGGGCCCGGCATTTTCGTCTGGCTGTCCTGGCCGGGCCGTTGATCCGGGGCCGGACCGTCGATGCCGGCCGTCGGGCCGCCAGGGACGCCGCCGGGCCGCCTCAGGGCGAAACCCGCCCCGGCTTCGGTCAGGAAATCGACCTGGCCCTTGAGGCTCTCCCAGATGTCAGCGGCGCTTCTTTTCAAGGGCTGCCTCGATGTGGTCGAAGACGACGCGGCTCGCCTCCCGCTTGCTGAGCTTCCCCGTCGGGTGGACGGGCCCGGAGGTGCTGATGATCCGGAGCTCGTTGTCGTCCGTCCCGAACCCCCTCCCATCCCCGACCTCGTTGGCCACCATGAGGTCGGCGTTCTTGGCCGCCATTTTCTTCCGCGCGTTCCCGACGATGTCCTGGGTCTCCGCGGCGAACCCGACCAGGAGCTGCCCCTTCCTCTTTTTCTTGCCGAGCAGGGCCAGGATGTCCGGCGTCCGCTCGATCTCCAGTTTCGACGGGACCTCGGCCTTTCCGGTCTTGCGCGGCCGGACATCCTTGAATCGGAAATCGGAAACGGCGGCGGCCATGACCACGATGTCGGTCCCCGGGAAGGCCCTCAGGCAGGCCTCCTGCATCTCGGCCGCGGTCGTCACGAAATCCGTCCGCGCTCCAGGAGGCGGGACGAGTGACGTGGGGCCGGAAACGAGAGTGACGTCGGCTCCGCGGGCCAGGGCCTCCCGGGCCAGCTCGTAGCCCATTTTCCCCGAAGAGGGGTTGGAGAGAAAGCGGACCGGGTCCATGGGCTCCCGGGTCGGGCCGGCCGTGACCAGGACCTTCTTCCCTTTCAAGCTCTTCGTCCGGCCGATGAGCCTCATCCCCTCCCGGACGATGGCCTCGGGCCCGGCCAGCCGGCCCCAGCCTTCATCCTTGCAGGCCAGATAGCCTTTCTCGGGCTCGACGAACTCGACGCCCATGGCCCTCAGCCGGGCCAAGTTGGCCCGGGTCTGGGGATGAAGGTACATGGCCTCGTTCATGGCCGGGGCGACGAGGACGGGACAGCGGGCAGCCAGGAAGAGGGTCGACAGGAAATCGTCGGCCACGCCGCAGGCGAACTTGCCGATGACGTTGGCCGTGGCCGGGGCGACACAGAGGAGCGAGACCTCCTTGGCCAGCGACACGTGGCCCACGTCCCGCGATACGGGCTCCTCGAACAGGTCGACGATGGCCGAGAGGCCCGAAAGACTTCCAAACAGGAGCGGCGAGACGAGCCGCGCGGCGTTCCTGGTCATGACGACCTGGACCCGGACGCCGTTCTTCTGGAAGCCGCGCAGCACCTCGCAGGCCTTGTAGATGCCGATGGAGGACGTGACCCCCAGGGCGATCTTGGTCATGGCCGCCCTTTCTTGCGCCCAGACCCGGCCGCGGGCCGCCCGGCGAAGCTCTTCAGGATGGGACGTAGGGCGGCACCCTTGGCTTCAGGACGGCAACGGGCGGCAGCAATGACCGTCCGGAGCTCTTCGACGGCTTTCTGGAGGTCGTCGTTGACAACGACACAATCGAATTCGGCATAGGCCCGGACCTCGGCCCTCGCGTTCCGGAGCCTTCTCTCCAAAGCTTCGGGCTTGTCTTCTCCCCGTTTGCGCAACCTGCGGCGGAGCTCGCCGGCGGCCGGGGGCATGATGAAGACGAGGCAGGCCGCGGGGACCTTCCGGCGGACCTGGCGGGCGCCCTGGACGTCGATGTCGAGCAGGATGTCCTGCCCGGCGCGCCGGCGCCCGATCTCCGCGCGCGACGTTCCGTAAAGATGGCCGTGGACCCGGGCCCATTCGATGAATTTTCCGGCCCCGGCCATCCGCTCGAAGACGGCGGTGGTGACAAAATGATAGTCGACCCCATCCTTTTCCGACGGGCGGGGCGGCCGGGTCGTGTGGGAGACCGAGAAATCGAGGCCTTCGATCTTCCGTAGGACCTCCCTGATGAGGGTCGATTTTCCGCCGCCGGAAGGACCGCTGATGACGAAGAGCATGTTCCTTACCGCCTTTCCCCTAATCTACTCCGCCCAACGGCCTATTCAATATTCTGGACATGCTGCCGGATGCTCTCCAGCTCGTTCTTGACGGCCAGGGTCTCCTTGGTGATCCGGATGTCCTGGGACTTGGAGGCCAGGGTGTTGGCTTCCCGGTTGATCTCCTGGGACAGGAAATCCAACGGCTTGCCGACCGGCCCGGCGCGGCGGGGCGACAGCAGGCCCTGCAGGGAATCGAGGTGGGTCTTGAGCCGGCCGATCTCCTCGGCCAGGTCGTAGCGCTGGGCCAGGAGAGAGGCTTCCCCGGCCAGCTTTTCCTCGGGGACCGACGACCCGGCGTTGAGCTCGCGGAGCCTTCGTTCGAGCCTGGCCCGAAGCAGCGCGGGTTGCCTTTTGAACTGGCCTTCGACCCGGCCTACGGAGGCCCGGATCCGGGACAAATGGGCCCGGATCTGGGCGGCGGTCCGGGTCCCTTCCCGCCGCCTCATCCGAAGCACGTCCTCCAGCGTCCGCGAGAAACACCTCTCGAGGAACCGGACTTCCTGCCGGCTGAGCCCCTTGCGGTTGACCTCGACGAGCTGGGGGACGCGGAACAGGCCGTCGAGGGAGATGTCGAGAGGACGGCCCGTCCTCCGGGAGACCCGGTCGAGAGAGCGAAGGATCTTCTCGAGCAGGCCCTCATTCAGGGAGAACTCCCAGCTCTGGGGGCTGAGGGAGACGATCTCCAGGTGGACCTCGACCCGCCCGCGGCCGATCTTCTTGCGGCAGAGGTCCCGGAGGCGGCTTTCCACCTCGCCGAGCGGGGATCCCTTGCAGGTCCAGTCGAAGGACCGGTGGTTGAGGGTCTTGATGCCGATCTTCACCCGGACAAGAGGCGAAGCGAAACTCCTCTCGGCGAAACCTGTCATGCCTAGGACCATGTGACCAACTCCTCCTTCGCGCTCAGGCGGTCCCGAACAGGGCCCGGGCCACCCCGTAGGCGTTGATGGCCGAGCCGAGGGTCAAGTTATCGGCGACCGTCCAGATCCAGAAGCCCCGGGGGTTCAGGCCGTCTTTCTTGACCCGGCCCATGAAGATCCGGTCCTTCCCGGCCACGGTCACCGGCGAGACGACGTCCTGGCCCGAGGCCGGAGAGAGACGGAAGACGTCGTTCTTCTTGAAACACGCCCCGAGGTCGGCGACCCTGGCCTCCCTCCCGAGCTCGACGTAGCTCATGATCGAAAAAGTGTGGAAAACGGGGGCCAGGACGATGGTCAGGGAGAGCGGCACGTCCGCAGGGCCCAGCACCCGGCGGCATTCGGCCAGGACCTGGTTCTCGAGGGACGAGAACCCGTTGGGTTCGGGTTTGGCCATCCGCGGCAGGAGGTTGAAGGCGACCTGGGCCGGGAAGACCTTCTTGCGCACCGCGGAGCTCCCGAGGAGAGCGAAGCTCTGGTCGGCCAGCTCCTGGATGCCCGCCTCGGCGTAGGCGGAAACGGGCTCGAGGATGAAGGCCAGGGCCCGGCTCAGGCCGAAACCGTCCCGGAGCGTCTGCAAGAGATGGGCCAACATGATCGTGGCCGGGTTGGGGTTGGCGATGAGGGGCGGTCGGTTCTTCCGAAGGGTGCCGTCGTTGACGCCGGCCACGACCAGCGGGACGCCCGGGTCGGCGTTGAAGGTCTCCTCGAGGTCGAAGGCTATGTACTTCTTCTCCGCGGCCAGCCGGCCGTAGGTGCGGTTGGTCTCCGCGTCCCCGGCCAGGAAAACGAGGTCCAGTCCTTCCAGGATCGCCGGGGTCAGGGCGTGGACGACCTTGGGCTCGTCGCCGAACTGGCCGAGCTTGCTGTATTCCTGTTCGACCTCGGGGTCGTAGAACTCGATCGAGGCCAGGGGGAACTTTTTGGCCCTCAGGACGCTGAGGATCTCCCGGCCCTTGAGCGAATCCGGCCCGATGAGGGCCAGGCGGGGCTTGTGGGGATTGGCGGGGGGCATGCGGTCCTCAGTTTTGCCGGACGCGCTCCAGCATGATGTGGTACATCCGGTCCTTGAGGGCCAGCTTCCTCTTCTTGAGCTCGCGCTCCTCGTCGGCCTCGGCCTCCGTGAGATGGGGCTTGGCCCGGATGGCTTCCAGGGCCTTCTCGCAGCCCTGGTGGTCGTCGTGGGCCTTGCGGAACTCGGCGTTCTCCCTGAGGAGCAGCTCTTTGAGTTGTTTTTCGTCCATGCGGGGGCGTCCTCCCGGGCCAAGAATAGCATATCGACCCGGCCTTTTCAATTTGCGCCCGGCTTAGCTCACCGCTTCATGCTATCGTCGAGGACATCCCTGCGGCCCCTGTTTCCGCAGCCTTCACGAGCCGCGCTCATCGACAACGCGGCTTGAAAACCCCCAGGCCTTGAATGGGGCCGGAATTATTGACTTTAAAGGGCCGCAGACTTGGAGGCCTAGACGAGCTCCTTGAGGTCCTCGATCGTCAAGCCCGCTCTTTTCAAGATCGCATGAAGCGTCCCCTTCTTCAGCTCCTTATGAAGAGGGATAACCAGGGAGATGTTCTTTTCAAGGTTGAGCAGGAAGATATGGCTGCCGCGCTGATGATCGACGACGTAGCCCGTCCGGCGAAGGGCCTTGACGACCTCCTTCCCGGAGAACGTCCGGCTCAAACGTGGACCTCGATCTCCTTGATGATGGCCTTGGGCTTGGACTTGATCTGATTGACCTTCTCGAGGCCCTCCAGATAGCAGATAATCGCTTCCTTGGCGTTCTTCAGGGCTTCTTTTTCCGTCTCGCCCTGAGTGACGCACCCCTCGAGGGCCGGAACCGTCACGATAAAGCCGCCTTCTTGCGCGGGGGTCAAGATAACATTGAATTTCACGCTCCGTCCCTCCTGCAATTATTATATCATTTCGCCGTCCGTGAACGAAGAGCCCGCGTCGGCCTGGGCTAAATCAACGGCCGGTTGCCGAAGCGCCGCCGGGGAGACATGGGCCATAGGTCCGTGTCCCCGGCTTTTATTGACTTTGAAGGGGCGGATTACTATACTGAATGGGCTGTCCGGCTCGGGCCGAACGGCACGATGGCTAGGTAGCTCAGTCGGCGACTTTTTCGCCCTCCCCATAACAACCCCGATAATGCCCATTTTCCAGGGGAAAATCGTTTATCGGCGCGTCTTAGGGCGTCCTGGCTTTTATCGGCTCTTCCATTGGTTTGGTCAAGATTTGGTCAAGGTCGATGGGCTAGGAAAGTTGCGGTTATCGCATTGCCGGGCAAAG
>JAWOHF010000298.1:0-5726 GCA_046496285.1 Candidatus Aminicenantota bacterium | reverse complement strand
GTCGAGGACGGGCATCATGAGGTCGAGAATGATGAGGTCCGGCTTCTCGCGGCCGGCGGCCGCCAGGGCCTTCTCGCCGTTCTCGGCCGTGACGACCCGATAGCCAACGGATTCGAGCTCGTCCGAGAGGCTCAGGCGGATCCCCGGCTCGTCCTCGACGACCAGGATTGTCTTCGGCATCGGCGCCCCCTCCGTCAGGATTCTATTGGAAACACCAGGGAGAACGTGCTGCCATGCCCGAGCCGGCTCTCGACGCGGACGCTTCCCCCGTGGGCCTCGACGATGTGCTTGACCAGGGTCAGGCCCAGCCCGGTCCCGCGGGCGGACCGGTCGATGGCGTTCCTCCCTTGGAAGAACTTCTCGAACACCTTTCCGAGCTCGTCGGGATGGATCCCGATCCCCTCGTCCTCCACTGCCAGGACGACGTTGTCCGGATCGCGGCGCAGGGATACCCGGACGGCTTTCCCGGGCGGCGTGAACTTCACGGCGTTGCTCAGGAGGTTGGCCACGGCCCGGGCCAGGGCGTCCTCGTCCGCCCGGAGCTTCGGGACCTCGCCGGCGATCTCGAGGCTGATCTCGGGCCCTTCGGAGACCCTCTCTTTCCGGAAGCGCGCGACCTCGTCCGAGACGATCCGGGCGATGTCCGTCTCGGAGAAGGTATATTCCTTCTTCCCCTCCTCGATCTTGGAGAAGTCCAGCAGGTTGTTGACCAGGCGTGTCAGCTTGTCCGTGTCCCGAGCGATGATGGCGAAGTACTGGTCCATCTTCGCCGCCTCCCGGACCTTGCCCTCGGCGAGCCTTTCCATCAAGGCCCTGATCGAGGTCAGCGGCGTCTTGAACTCGTGGGAGACCGAGGAGACGAAGTCCGACTTGATCTTGAGGACCTCCATTTCGTGGCCGATCGTCCGGGCGATGAGGAAAGCCCCGAAGGCCAGGACGACGATGAGGGTCAGGATGGTCCAGAAGTAGAAGTTCCTGCGGATGTCGAGCACCCCTGATCCTCCGTCCGAGGCCTTGAAGAGCTCGGTCTTCCAGGGTGGAAAGTTCCCCTCGAAGTACTCCGTGGCAAGAGGCGGGTTGACCGATGTCGAGCTTTCGCCCGAGAGCGGTGTTCCGGCGAGATCGGTCAGAACGACCTCGGCCCCCTCCATGATTTGAGCGTTCCCCAAAGCGTCAGTGAAGATCGGGTGCGACAGGCGGTCGCTGTCGAGCAGGACGCCGAACAGCCCCCCGACAACTTTCCCTGACGGGTCGGGGACCCAGCCGACCATCAGCAGAAGGTCCTTCCCATCGCTGTTCTTTGTGAAGCGAAAGGGATCCGGGCGGGCGCCTTCCGCTTGGGCGAGCTTTCTCGAAAGCTCCGGGATGGCCTCCCTTTTGAGGAGGCCCGCGTCTTCCCAGGCCATCAAGCGTTGCGATCGAAATTCGGTTAGCTCCGCGTATTCCCTGCGATAATCGTCAGAGGCAAGGGTGCCGGCCTCTCCCGCGAACAGCGCGTCAACTGCCTCCCTGGTGAGGGACAGGTAGGTCTTGAACTGGTCCTCTGTCAGCGTCGTGGGCTTCTCGAGCAGTTCGCGATAGAGGGCCAAAGCCCGTTGAAGCGCTCCAGGGAGGTCCCCGGACCGCTCGGTACATTCGACGGCCTGAAGCTTGGCCAGAAGAGCCAGGGGAAGGCCGGCCGGCGTCCTGGCCTCAGGGTAGCCGTTTGCGACCCGGCCGTACACGCGCGCGGCTTCCCCGTGATCTCCGGCCTTTTGCAGGCAACGGGCTTGGCCGGTCAGCATCTCGGCCTGGAGGTTCCGTCCTTCGGCCAGCACGGAGAGCTCCCTGTAGGTCGCGGCGGCGGAGCGGAAGTTCCTGTCGACGAACTCCAACGCTTCGGCCATGCGTATCCGGGGGGACAGCGGTTCATCTGCGGCCCGGGAAGGGCCTCCCGGACGCTCAGGGCGCGGGATCATCAAGCCCGGGAACGACGGCTCTTCGTTCCTGTACAAAAGAAAGGCCCGCCGGGCCAGCGGTTCGGCGGCCAGCCGCCTTTCGGCAAGCTCATGAATGGCCGTGTGGTCCTTTCGGACGAACGCTTGATCCCCGGCTATTTCGCTAAGTGTCCGGGCGATCTCCTCGAATTTCGACTCGAAGTGAGACCGGACGAAGCGGACCGCCCGTCGGGCGTCGTTCTCCTCCTGCCGGGCCAGGCGGAACCGTTCGCTTCGGATGGCCCGGATGCCGAAAACACCGAGGGTCACCGCCGGGAGAAAAATGGTCAGGATGAAGATGAGGACTAGCTTTTTCTGCTTTCTGAGGGCGATCCCGAGGTTCTCGAGCATCCGGCTCCCCACGTCCGAGGGGCGGGCCTATCGTATCCCCGTCATTCGCCCCCAACGTTAAGGGAGTGTGATGATTCTGTCAAGAGTTTGAGGAGTGGGGCTTACAGGTGATATATTTCAACCAGGACGCGGCCCGTGCGTTTAAGTAAGTGAGGGCACAGGGAGCCCCGATGACGAAATGGTTGACGGACGAGGAACTCATGCTCGGGTACCGTGACGGGGACGCGGCGGCGTTCGACGGGCTTTACCGCCGCTACGAGAAGCCGCTTTTCGACTTCATCCATCGCCTGGTGCCGAACTCGGCCGACACCGAAAGCCTGTTCCAGGAGACGTTCCTCCGGCTGGTCCGGGCGAAGGACGGATACCGGGCCACGGCGCAGTTCAAGACCTGGCTCTTCCAGATCGCCGTGAATCTCTGCCGGGACAGGGCCAGGCGGATGAAGCACCGTTCCCACTTTTCTCTGAGCACGCCGCTTTCTGCCGCCGGAGCCGACCGCGGCGAGGCCCAGGATCTCGTTGCCGATCAATCCTTGCCCGTCGACAGGTCCATCGAGGCCTCGGAGATCGAAGCGGTCGTCAAGGGGGCCGTCGGGTCCCTGCCGGAAGACGAGCGCCTGGTCGTGGTTTTGAGGGAATACCAAGGGCTGACGTATTCGGAGATCGCCGGGATCATGGATCGACCCGTCGGGACCCTGAAATTCCTCCATCACCGGGCTTGCGAGAGGCTCAGGGCCGCCTTGGCCCCCTATTTGGGAGAATGAACGATGGAATGTGAAGACGTCCGTCAGCGGCTCAAAGCGTTTAACGACGACGACCTCGAAGACGCCGAAAGAATGGCCGTCTGCGACCATCTCGAAGTCTGTGGGGATTGTGCCCGGGCCGCCCGGCAGCTGAAAAGGTTGTCCGGCGTGCTCCAGGCCTGGAAGGTCGAGGACCCCCCTCGGGATCTCTATGATCACCTGAAAGCCAGGTTGGATTCTCGGGACCCGTGGTGGAGGAAGCTCTTGACGCCGGCCTTCCTCGGGAAAGCCGCCCTCCGATTGGCCGAGGCCGCCGGAGTCGTTCTCGTCACCTTGGCCGTCAGCGGGCATTTTCGGAAGCCCGCCGCGGCGCCGGCGGAGGATGATCTCGCGACCATCCATCTCTACGTGACGGAACACCGGGAGGCCGTCCTGCAGGCCGCCTCCGCGGAATTCCCTGACCGTCAACCGGCCCGCGTGAGTTTAAGCCGTGACGACATCATGTATTACGAGTACATCGACGAATATCGTCGCATATCACGTCCCGGGGTGATCTTGAGAGGCCCCGAAGGCCGAGCCGGAGCCGAGGCGGCGGCGGCCTCAAGCCCCGAGATCGCGGGCTCCAAGGCCCTGACTCCGGACCAAGCCCGGGCGGCCGTCGGCTTCAACCCCGTGGCCCCCGCCCGGATCCACCCCGGCTACATCCTCGACACGATCACCAAGGTCGGCGGGCGCGAAAGCCTTCACCTCCTGTACACGAACGGCATCGACACGATTTCCGTGTTCGAGCAGCCTCTCGGAGCCTCCCAGGGCCTGGCTGCCGAGGACTTCAGGAGGTACGCCGTCTATAAAAGCGCCGTCCCCGCGGAGGGCCCAGGGAGCCAGGCGGGGATGACCATCCTGGCCTGGAAAAACACGCATATCTCCTTCGTTTTGATCGGCCGGGCGGACATGTCCCGGTTGATGGATATCGCCCAGGCCTTTACGGGCGCGGGTAGAAGCAGGAGCGAATTCGGCGAGCGGCCCTGAGCAAGGGCCCTCGCTTGCATTCCGGATAAACGCGATTTCAGGGGAGGAAAGGACCATGAAAAACAAGGGAGTCGTCTTTCTCGCCGCGGCCCTGGGGCTGCTCGTTCTATGGGCATTCGGATCGACAAGCGCCGGGCCGATATCCCCGATGCCGGCCGGGCAAACTCCGGAGGCGAATGCCCTGGCCGAAAGGCAATTCGCCGCAGCGGTGACCTTGCTCAAACAGGAGAATTTCTCCGAAGCGATCGCCGCCTACGAAAAGGTCATCAAGCTGACACCGGAAAGCCCCATCGCCCAGGACGCCCGCTACTGGATCGGCCAGACCTACTTTCGGATGGGGAAGTATGATGAAGCGCTGGCCGTCTTCAAAATGCTCCTCAAGGACCATCCGGGAAGCCCGATCGTTCCCGTCACACAGCTGATGGTCACCCGGGCCGAGCAGGAAAAGGAAGCTCAAAAGACACACCTGGCGCGGGCGGCGGCGTCGGATCCGACGGTCATCGTCGATCCCCGGACCGGCGCGAAGTTCCAAAGGCTCCACACCCTTTCCGGAAAAAGCGATGTGATCGCGGGGCTGGGCGGGTTCCTGTCGCCCAACGGGAAGTTCCTCCTCAGCGAAATGACGGTCATCCCGCTGGACGGCTCGGAGCCCTTCCCCCTCACCGACAAGAAAGCCTGGCGCGGGACCTGGTCGCCCGACGGGAAGAGAGCCGCCTTCTATGCGGAGAACGCCATCTGGGTCGTCGCTATCTCCCCCGAGAGCGGGCGCCCTACGGCTCCCCCCAGGAAGGTCCTGGACGGGAAATACCAGTTTCAATTTCCGGTGACCTGGTCTCCCGATTCCACGAAGATCGCCCTGCCCAGGAGGGACGATACGACGGATGGGGACATCTGGATTTTGTCGCTCGAGGACGGAGCGATGACCCGGCTGACCGACGAACCGGGATATGAGACGAATGCCTTCTGGCTGCCGGACGGGCAGACCATGGTTTATTTGACCAGAGGACAAAGATTCGAGATCCGTTCCATGCCCGCCGCAGGTGGAACGCCGGAAAAGCTCGTCGATATGGAAGTCGGCGAGCTCCAATCCCTGTCACCCGACGGGAAGTGGCTGGCCTATAAAGACCGACAGGTCCTCCATCTCTACAGGATGTCCGATCGACGCACCTTTCGGGTCACTCCCCCCGATGGTGTCGGGACATTCCACTCCTGGTCCAAGGACGGAGACAAGATGCTCTATTGCCGATCGTCCTACGAATGGAAGTCCCTTCTCAGGGTCGGTTCGACCTCGGGGGGGCCGACCTTTCAGCTGGCCCGGGGCGTCGACCTCTGGCCCTATCAGCAGTCCTGGACGGCCGACGGCAACGCGATCATCACTCATCGAGCGGACGACTCGAAACTCGTCAGGGTCCCCCTCTCGGGAGGCGAGCCCGTACCCCTCGACTTGGGTGCGGCATCAGAGGAAAACGCCAAGCCGCTCGTTTTTTCCCCCGATCTGAAGCGCCTGGCCTTTGCCGTCGAACGAGAGGGCCAGAACGAAGACCTCTACACGGTCTCGGTGGCCTTGGACGGCCGAGGTGCGACGGGCCCGCCGGTGCTGGTTTTCAAGGATTGGGACAGGCGTCAAGTC
>JAWOHF010000296.1:0-11384 GCA_046496285.1 Candidatus Aminicenantota bacterium | reverse complement strand
CCGAGAACGACGACGTCGTCCACGGACATGGCCACCAGGTCGACGCCGATGGTGTCGTACCTGCCGGCCAGGTTGGCGATGAGGAGCTTGGTGCCGACCCCGTCGGTCGAGGAGACCAGGACCGGGCGCTTCATGCCCGCCAGGCGGGGACGGAAGAGGCCGCTGAAGCCGCCGATCCGGCTGAGGACCTCGGGCCGGGCGGTCGTCCGGACCATCGGCTTGATGAGGTCGATGAAGCGCTCGGCGGCGTCGATGTCGACTCCGGCTTTCTTGTAGGTCACTCGGGCCATGGGCTTCTCTCCGGGGGAATGTCCCCCTCCTTATAGCACCCGCCCCCCTTGGGGGTCAAATCTCCATTCATTAAACCTTTCCATTAAGCAGCCCTCCCGGCAAGGAGAACTTAATGAATGGAGATTTGACCCCTTCTTCCTATCGGCGTAACCTTTTCCTCACAGGGCGGTATTTATCCATGAACGCCAAAAGCATAAAGCGAGAAGAGACGGGACGCATGTCACCGACCGACAACGATCTGATGACCGAAGTCCGGGACGGCCGGGTCGAAAGGCTGGCCGTCCTGTTCGAGAGATACCAGACCATGCTCTATAACTTTTTTCTCCGCCTGACCGGCAACCGGGCCGCGAGCGAGGACCTCGTCCAGGAGGTCTTCATGCGCGTCCTGAAATACCGGGCCGGCTACCTGGGCGACAGCCGGTTCAACGTCTGGCTCTTCCAGATCGCCCGCAACGCCCACATCGACCATCTTCGGAAGCAGAAAGGCGACCTGCCGCTCGACGAGCAGTTCGTCGAAGCGCCGGACCGCGGCCCCCTCCCCGACACCGCCTACGAGGCCGACCGGGAGGCCGAGCTCGTCCGCCGGGCCCTGGACCGCCTGCCCGTCCGCAAACGGGAGATCCTGGTCCTTTTCCGCTTCCAGAACCTCAAGCTCCGGGAGATCGCCGAGCTCCTCGACTGCCAGGTCGGCACGGTCAAGGCCCAGGCCCACCGGGCCCTCAAGGACCTCAGCCGCATCTACCTCGAGCTCGCGGGAGGGAAAGCATCATGACCTGCGAAAAAGCCCAGGAAAAATTCTCCGACTACCTGACCGGGGACCTCGACGCCGGCTCTCGCCGGCGCGTCCAGACCCATATCGCCGGGTGCGCCGCCTGCCGGGCGGACCTCGAGAACCTGACCATGGTCTGGGCCAAGCTCGGCGTCCTGCCCGAGGAGCAGCCCGGTCCCGGCCTGCGCCACCGTTTCTACGGCATGCTCGAGGACTACAAGAACGGCCTGCCGGCCGCCGAAAGACCGGCCGGACAGGCCGAGCGCGCCCGGCCGTCCGGGGGGTGGCGGGAGTGGCTCATCTTCCGCCGCCCGGCCTTCGCCGCTTCTTTCGCGAGTTTGCTCCTGCTCGCCGGCCTCGGCGCCGGCTGGTTCCTCGCCGGGGGCCGGGCCGACGCGGGCCGGCTGACCCTTCTCTCCCGCGAGGTCCAGAACATGCGCCAAGAGGTCGCTCTGGCACTCCTCGACCGGTCTTCGGCCGCTGACCGGATCATGGGCATCGGCTACAGCGCCTCGGTCGACAAGCCGGACGGAAGGACCCTGGAAGCCCTTTTCGAGGCCCTCGACCGCGACCCCAGCCCCAACGTCCGGCTGGCCGCCGTCGATGCCCTGTATCTTTTCCGGAACACGCCCGGCGTTCGCGAGAGCCTGGTCCGGTCGCTGGGCGTCCAAACGTATCCCCTCGTCCAGATCGCCCTGATCGACTTTCTGGTCGATGTCCGCGAGGAGCGGGCGGCCGGGGCCCTCAAGCGGCTCATCGAGGCCGGCGAGCTGACCCCGGAGGTCAAGAAGCGGGCCGAACAAGGATTGCAGCAGATCATCTAGACATAATGGAGGACACCATGAAAAAGAGAATCCGTAACATCGCGGTCCTGGGGGCCCTGCTCCTCGGGACGTGCGGCTGGGCCCTGGCCCAGGCCGCGGAGACGCCCGTCGACCGGGCCGTCGTCCCGCTGAGCAACCCGTCGGCCCCGGCCAAGCTCAAAGTCTCCGTCATGCGGGGCAGCATCACCGTCAAGGCCTACCAGGGCAACGAGGTCATCGTCGAGGCCCGAACCCGGGAAAAAGCCCTGAGCGGGCTTTACGGCGAGGGCCGCTATGCCGAGGGCCGGCTGGCCTACACGCTGGCCGCAAGAGCATTGACGGCACCGCCAGCCCCTCCAGCGCCGGCCGCGCCCCCCGCCAGGGAGGCCCAGCTCAAGGAGCTCCAAGCCCAACTTGAAGCCCAAGAAAAGACGCTCGCCGAGCAGGAGACCCTGGCCCGGCGTCTGACCGAGCGGGTCCGCGACGTCCGCGGCGACACGCTGGCCGACAGCCAGGCCCGCCGCGAGGAGAAGGAGAAGAAGGCCGCCGGTCTGAAGCGCCTGTCCTCATCGACGGCGGGCCTGGAGATCGAAGAGAACGGCAACGTCGTCCGGATCGAGACCCCCGGGCTGATGCTGGCCACCGACCTCGTCATCCAGGTGCCGGCATCGAGCTCTGTCGAAGTCCGCTCGATGATGGACGGGATGGTCGTCGTCGAGGGCATCAGCGGTGAGATCGACATCAACAACGTCAACGGCCCGGTGACCCTGAAGAACGTCTCGGGCAACACTCTCGTCCACACCGTCAGCGGTGACATCGAGGTCTCCTTGGCCCGGATCGCCGCCGACAAGCCCCTGTCCTTCAGCACCATGCACGGGGATATCGACGTGACCTTGCCCGCCAACGTCAAGGCCAACCTCAAGATGAAGTCGGATCAGGGCGAGATCTACACCGATTTCGACGTCAATATGACCCGACGGCCGACCCGCTCCGAGGCGCCCGAGAAGACCAGTGAAGGCAAGTACCGCATCGCGTTCGACAATTCCCTCCTGGGCACGGTCAACGGCGGCGGGCCCGAGATCTCCTTCCAGACCTTCGCCGGCAACATCTACATCCGCAAGGGCAAGTAAGCGCTCTCCCCGGCACGCACGGGCGGCCCTCCTCGGGGGGCCGCCTTTTTTATTATTTCCCGGCATGGGCGAGGTCCGAAGTGAGGCGGCGATGGATGTCGCCCTGACGACCCCCGTAGCGGGGGGGGACCCGCCGAAGGCGGGGGGACCGCCGGGACTGGTCCCCGGGGGGGCCGGGGGGCTAAGGGTGATATCCATCGCGAAGCCGAACAGAGGACTTCCCCGGATCCGGTTGACATGGCGGGGGAGCCGGTATATTTTTGAGGCTCCCGGCGGTCCGCGCACCGCCGACCGTCCTTGAAGGAGGAATTCACCATGGCCAAACATCGACGCCTCGTCTTCATCGCCGCCTTGATCACCATGGCGGTCGTATTCCTGGTCGCCCGGCGCTTCGTGCCGGTCGTCGGGCCCGCCGATCTCGTCCTGATGAACGCCAAGATCGTGACCGTGGACGACAAGGCCCCCTCGGCCGTCTGGCTGGCCGCCCGCGACGGCCGCATCGCCGCTCTGGGAAGCGGAAAGAACGGCTACAAGCGCTTCGTGGGGGAGGCCACCGAGGTCATCGACCTCGGCGGCGCCCTGGCCATCCCCGGGCTCATCGAAAGCCACGGCCACTTCACGAGCCTCGGCTCGTCCAAGATGATCCTCGACCTGACCAAGGCCCGGTCCTGGGACGAGATCGTGGCTCTCGTCGCCGCGGCCGCCAAGGAGGCCAAACCCGGCGACTGGATCCTCGGCCGGGGCTGGCACCAGGACAAGTGGGACGCCGTCCCCGAGCCCAGCGTCAACGGCCTGCCCGTCCATGACGCCATGAGCCGGGCGACCCCCGAAAACCCCGTCCTCCTGACCCACGCCAGCGGCCACTCCTCTCTGGCCAACGCCAAGGCCATGGAGCTCTCCAAGATCACCCGGACCACGACCGATCCGGCCGGCGGCGAGATCATCCGCGATGCCAAGGGCAACGCCATCGGGGCCTTCCTCGAAACGGCCCAGAGCCTCGTCCGCTACCAGGCCGGCCATTATTCTCCGGAAGAGGCCCTGGAGCGGACCCGCAAGCAGGTCGAGCTGGCCGCCCGCGAATGCCTCGTCCACGGCGTCACGACCTTCCACGACGCCGGCAATTCCTTCGCCACGATCGACCTCTATAAGAAGATGGCCGAAGAAGGCTCCCTGCCGATCCGCCTCTACGTCATGCTCAGCGCCGGGAACAAGGCCCTGGCCGAGCGCGGCGCGTCTTACCGGATGATCGGCGCCGTCGACAACCGCCTGACCGTCCGGACCATCAAGCGCCTCATCGACGGCGCGCTGGGCGCCCACGGCGCCTGGCTCCTCGAGCCCTACGCCGACCTGCCGGCATCGACCGGCCTCAACACGGAGCCCATCGAGGAGATGCGGGCGACGGCCAAGTACGCCATCGAGAACGGCTTCCAAATGTCGACCCATGCCATCGGCGACCGGGCCAACCGCGAGATCCTCGACATCTACGAGGAAGCCCTGATGGCCCATCCCGAAAAGACCGACACCCGCTGGCGCGTCGAGCACGCCCAGCACCTCAGCCCCGGCGACATCCCCCGCTTCGGGCGGCTGGGGGTCGTGGCCGCCATGCAGGGCATCCACTGCACCTCGGACGCGCCCTGGGTCTACAAGCGCCTGGGCGAGAAGCGGGCCGAGGAGGGCGCTTACGTCTGGCGGAAGCTGATGGACGCGGGAGCGGTGATCTCCAACGGGACGGACGTCCCGGTCGAGCCCATCGATCCGATGTCCTGTTTCTACGCCACCGTCACCCGCAAGCTCAAGGACGGCTCCGTCTTCTTCGGCGACCAGAAGATGACCCGCGAAGAGGCCCTCCGGTCCTATACTCTCAACGGCGCCTATGCCGGGTTCGAGGAGGGCATCAAGGGCTCGCTCACCGCGGGCAAGCTGGCCGACGTCACCGTCCTCTCGCGCGACATCCTGACCTGCCCGGAGGACGACATCCCGACGACCGAGGTCCTCTACACGATCATCGGCGGCCGGGTCCTCTACAGGAGATGAACGGGAACCGGAAGCTCGTCGCTCTGGTCGCGGCGGCGTCCTTCGTTCTGCTGGGCGCCGCGCGGCAGGCCGAAGCCCAGGGCCGGGGCGGCAACAAGATCCTTGGGTTCTATCTCAACCTGGGCTACACGGGCATCGGCAGCTTTCCGCGATGGCTGACGTTCGGCCCGGAGCTCGAACTGCGCCTCGGGCGGGCCCTGAGCATCAATCCCGAGGTGTCGGTCTGGTTCCGGGACTCCTTCGGCGGCTCCGTATACCTCGTCCCGGGCGCCACGGTCAACTTCCGGTCCCGGCATTTCTTCATCGGCGGGGGCGCGATCCGGCGCATCTCGGAATGGGAGGGGCAGGCCGACGGGACGTTGGTGCCGAAAGTCCAAGCCGGGTTCGCCCAGGGCCCCGTCAGGCTGTCGGGCTTCTTCCTCTACCTCGACGGGACCGAGGACTTGGTCTTCGGATTCAACCTCGGGTTCAGGCTCTGAGGGATCAATCCCCGCCGAGCGCGGCCAGGGACTTGAGGGCCAGCGAGTAAAGCCAGCGGTGGGCCTTGTTCCCGTTGGTCAGGATGGCCACCCCCGTTTTGCGCTCGAGGTTCCCGGCGATGAACGCCGTGTAGCCGTTGACGCTGCCGCTGTGGGCGATGATCGTCTCCCCGTCCAGGGTCGACACCCACCAGGCCAAGCCGTAGCCCGAGGTTTCGTTGAGCCAGCCGCCGTTTATCGGCCCGGCAAAGCGGTCGAACTGGCGCCGGGTCATCTCCCGGAAGGTCTCCTCGCCGATGATCCGCCGGCCCTTATAGACCCCGCCGTTGAGGTTGGCGATCAACCAGCGGGCCTGGTCGACGGCCGTGCCGTAGACGACGCCGGCCGGCCAGGCGTCGGCCTTGACCCAATCCACGGGTTGGAAGACGCCGGCCCGGCGCCGCACGGGCATGTAGGGGATGGCCAGCCTCTCGGCCATGTCGGCCCGGGGCTCGAAGGCCGTGTCGCGCATCTCGACCGGCGCGAAGACGTTCTTCCGCACATATTCCTTGAAAGGCATCCCCGAGAACTTCTCGACCAGGTAGGCCGCGAGGGTGAAGGCGATGTTGGAATACATGACCCGCGTCCCCGGCCGGCGCCACAGCTTGAGCTTGCCGTCGAGGTAGTCGGCCAGCGCGGGCGGGCCCGTCTCGGCCCACACGGCGTGTCGGCCGAAGTCCGTCGGCAATCCCGACGTGTGGGTCAGCAGATGGCGGAACGTCACGGGATGGTTGCGGTACTCGTGCTCGATCTTGAAGTCCGTGAGGTAGTCGTTGATCCGGTCGTCCAGACGGAATTTGCCCTGCTCCATCTGCTGGAGGAGGGCCGTGGCCGACATCGTCTTGAAGGTCGAGGCGATGAGATAGACGGTGTCGCACGAGGCGGGCGTTTTGACCCGGATGTTGGCCAGTCCCGCGGAGCGCGTCCAGACGACCCTGTCCCCCGAGACGCAGACGACGGCCATGGACGGGATGCGGCCGACTTTGAGGGCCCGCTCGATCTCGGGGTCGAGCAGGGCGGCCAGGCGGGCGTCCTCGACGAGCGAGAAGGGGCGCCCCGCGCCCGGGGCGGAAACGACGGCCGGGCCAAGGATGAAATCGGGCTCGGAGTCGCCCTCGAACTCGTCCGGGCCGGCTTCGAGATCGGCGAAAGGGCTCCCCTGGCCGGGGCCGCTGTCCGGCCCCACGGTGGAGGAGCCCGCCTGCCCCCGCTCCTGCGTGCCGCCGGGGCCGGCGGCGCCGCCGTCGATGACCCTGGTGGCCAAGAAGAGCCCGATGGCCGCGAGGCCCATGACGATGAGGATAATGTCGGCGGCCCGGCGCCAGCGCGAGGCGGGGAGTTTGGCAGGCCCCGGCGGCGCGGGGGGGGCGACAGCGCGACTCGGGGCCTTTTTCGACCTGCGCTTGACGGGCCGGGCCATGGCGCTCATGCCGGACTCTCGCTCATCCCGGGGCCCCCGCCTTCTTAAGGTACGTCACTCGACGGGTACCCCGGCGAGCCTGTCCTGGACCCGTCGCAGCTCGTCCTGAGCCTCCTTGAAGAGCTTGGATTTGAAGGCCAGCGTGTCGATGGCCTTGGTCTCGCTCATCGTCCGCTTCAACCGGTCGAGGCGCTCGATGATCTCCGCTTCGCGACGGCGCAGGCGGGCGATGTCCTCTCGGCTCAAAACGTCGTTGTCCATGGCTTCAGTCCTTGTCGTCCTTCCCATTCTAGGGATGCCGGCCGGATTTAGCAAGGCCCGGGCGGCGAGCCCTTTTGACATTCGCCCCGCCATCTCGATAGAATAGAGCGGCGGCCAAGGTCACGACCATGAAACACCTCGAATTCCAGCCGGCCCAGGTGCTGGCCGTGAGCTTCCTGGCCGCCATCCTCGTAGGCACGGTCCTGCTCAGCCTGCCCTTCAGCACGACCGAGGGCTCGATCCCGTTGGTCGACGCGCTGTTCACGGCCACCTCGGCCGTCTGCGTCACGGGCCTCATCGTCAAGGACACGCCCGTCGATTTCACGCCGGCGGGGCAGATCATCATCCTGGTCCTCTTCCAGCTCGGGGGCCTGGGGATCATGACCTTCTCGACCCTGGTCATCCTGGCCGCCGGCAAGCGGATCTCCATCCGGGACCGGCTGTTCGTCCAGTCCGGCTATCATCCGGGGATCCCGCGGAGCTTTTCGGCCCTGGTCCGCAACCTCTTCGCCTTCACCCTGGCCTTCGAGGCGGTCGGGGCGGCCCTCCTCTTCGTCTGGTTCTCGGCCGACTACGGGGCGGCGCGGGCCGCCGGGCTGGCCGTGTTCCACTCCGTCTCGGCGTTCTGCAACGCCGGGTTCTCGCTCTTCAGCGACAGCCTGACCCGCTATTGCGGCCATGTCGGCCTCAACCTGACGGTCATCGGGCTCGTCGTCCTCGGAGGCATCGGCTTCCCCGTGCTCATGGAAGCGCGGGAGATCCTCGCGGCCCGGCTCCGGCGCCGCCAGACGAAGGCCTCTCTTCATCTGAAGCTCGTGTTGATCGCCACCGGCATCTTCATCCTCGTCCCCTTCCTGATCCTGTTCTTCCAGGAGAGGAGCGGCGCCCTGGCCACTTGTTCGGGGCAGGAGCGCGTCCTGGGGGCCCTGTTCCAGTCCGTCACCGCCCGGACGGCGGGATTCAACACTATCGATACGGCGGCCCTGGGATCGGCCTCGTTCCTTCTCCTGCTCATGCTGATGTTCATCGGCGCCTCCCCGGCCTCGACCGGCGGCGGGATCAAGACGAGCACGGCGGCCGTCCTGCTGCTCTTCCTTCGCGCCCGTATCAGGGCCCGGGATTCCGTCTCGGGGTTCGGGCGGAACATCCCGCCCGGCCAGGTGTTGAGCGCCTTCACCCTGTTCGGCCTGGCCCTGACGATCATCTTCCTGGCGACCGGCGCTCTCGTCGCCAGCCAGCCGGGGCTCGGATTGAGGGAAGCCATCTTCGAGGTCTTCTCGGCCTTCGGGACCGTGGGGCTGAGCATGGGGGCCACGGCCGGGTTGACAACGGCCGGAAAGACGGTCATCATTCTGACGATGTTCGTCGGCCGGGTCGGGCCCCTGACGATCCTGTACGCGATGAGCCGCCGGAGGGCCGTGGGCCGGTTCGAATACGCGGAAGAAATCGTGCTCATCGGATAGATTTCGGGCCATCGCGCCCGGGAGGAGTTTCTCCATGAAAGTCGCCGTTATCGGGCTCGGGAGCTTCGGATTCCAGGCCGCCAAGACGCTGGCCGAGAACGGTCACGAGGTGATGGCCATCGACATCGACAAGCTCCGGATCGACCAGGCCAAGTCCTGCGTGTCCTGCGCGGTCATCCTGAACTCGGCCGACAAGGACAGCCTCAAGGCCCTCGGCCTGCAGGACATGGACCTGGCCATCGTCAGCATCGGCCCGGCCATGGAGCCGTCGATCCTCACGGTCCACTACCTCAACCAGCTCGGCGTCCGCCGGATCGTGGCCAAGGCCCTGAGCGAGGACCACGCCGAGATCCTCGAGGCCGTCGGGGCCACGGAGGTCGTCTACCCGGAGCGGGACATGGCCGTCAAGACCGCCCTGCGGCTCATCTATCCCAACGTCATGGAATATGTCCAGGTCTCGGCGGGCGTCCTCATCCAGGAGATCGCGGCCCCTGAGAAGTTCATCGGGAAAAGCCTTCGGGACCTCGACCTGATCAACAAGTACGGCGTCCAGATCTTGGCCGTACGTGAGGTCGTGCCGGAGCGGATCACCTACATCCCCAAGGCGGACTTCGTGGTCAAGGACAGCGACATCCTGATCGTCATGGGCGACGAAGACAAGCTCAACAAGCTCAACAAGTCGAACGGCGGGAACGAGGAATGAGGCCAACAGGGCCGGGATGGGCGGCGGCTGCCGTGTTGACGATCGCCGCGGTCTTGGGCTCGAGCGCATGCGCCGCGTCGGGGGCCAAGGGCGGGCAGAAGGCCGCGGCCGGCGGGGAGAACGATCCCCAGTACCAGGTCGAAAAGGGAGTGATCGCCCTCCGCTACGGTTTGACGGACGAGGCCGTCCGGTACGGGAGCCTGGCCATCGCCCTCGACCCCGACAACTTCAACGCGCACAATCTGCTCGGCTCGGCCTATTACACCCTCGGCCGGTTCGAACGCTCCGTGGAGGCCTACGAGAAAGCGGCGGCCCTCAAGCCGGACGTCGCTGAGGTCCACCGCAACCTCGGGCTGGCCTACTTCGAGATCAAGGAAACGGAAAAAGCCGAAGCCGCCTTCCGGAAGGCGTTCGAGATGAGCGGAGACCCGGAAGCCGTATTCTATCTGGCCAGGGCCGCATACAACCGGCAGGAATACGAAGCGGCCTTGGACTGGGTGCTCAAGGCCATCCAGAAGGACGGCAAGAATGCAGGATTCTATAATCTCAAAGGGGCCGTCCTTAACCAGATGGGCCGGTATGCCGAGGCCATCGGCAGCTTCCAGGCCGGCCTGATCCTGGCCCCCGAGGACGTCAACATCCAGGTCAACCTGGGCACGGCCTACGTCAACAACGAGGAGCCGGAAAAAGCCAAGGCCGTTCTGGAGAGGGTCCTGCCGAAGATCCAGGACGCCGTGATGAAGGCCCGGGTCGAGAATATCCTCAAGTCGATAAGAGGGGGTCAAATCTCCACTTATTAAATTTTCTTGCGCCGGGATTGCTGGTAACGGCCTGATTATTTAATAAGTGGAGATTTGACCCCCTCTGAAACGCTTTTCGCCCTCGCCCGTCTTATGGGGTGAAGACGAACGAAGACATGGAATCCTTCGACGAGCTTTACGACATGTACCGCACACCCATTTACCGTTTCGCCTGCGCCCTGACCGGGGACACCGGTGACGCCGAGGACCTTTTCCAGGAGGTCTGGCTGCGGACGGCCAAAGCGCTCCGAAGCGGCGCCGGCGCGCCGGAAAGCGCGGGCGAAGCCAAGTCCTGGCTGTTCGCTATCGCCGCCAACGCCCACCGGGACGCCTTGAGGAAGAGGCGGGTCCGGAGGCTTTTCTTCCTGGAGAGAACGAGATCCATGGCGGCCCGGGCCGCCGACACCGATCCGGGGTGGGACGCCCCCGGGCCCTCGCCGGGGCCGGGAGAGACGAGCTCGGACACCCGGGAATGCCTGCGCCGGGCTGTTTCGCGTCTCCCCAGCCGGGAGCGCCGCGTATTCATCCTCAAGGACATCGAGGGCTTCAAGCACGCGGAGATCGGCAGGATGTTCGACATCCCCGAGGCGACCGTCCGCACGCTCCGCCACCGGGCGGTCAAGCGGCTGCAGCGGGAGCTTGCGGAATTCAGGCCGGCGGCGCGAACGGTCACCCCGGCCGAGGAGGGAAGCTCATGACCAAGGGACCGATCTGCCGGGATATCGAACGCCTGATCCTCGATCGGGAGGAAGCGGCCCTCGGCGCCGGGGACGAGCGCCTTGTCCGCGGCCATCTCCGCGTCTGCGTCCGCTGCCGCGATTTCGAGTCCGTGCGGGCCCGGATGCGCCAAGGGCTCTCGGCGACGTCCTGGCCGGCTCTGCCCGACGATCTCGACCGGCGGGCGCGCCGTCTCGCCGGAAGGTCCCTCGCGCAGGACCGGCCTGACGCGGGGGGAGCGAGAGGTCCCCTGCCCTGGCCGGTACTCGCGGCGCTCGCGGTCATCGTCGTTCTGACCGCGGGCTGGTCCTCGGTGATCCTGGCCGACGTTGACCTGGGACAGGCCCTCGCCGACCTGCCGCCCGAGGCCAAGACCGCTCTTCTGCTCATCGCCCAGAACGCGCTGATGCTTTTCTTCGCACCGCTCGTCCTGAGAGCCGGCCGGCCTTCCGGCCAAGGGTTCCCGGGCAACGGC
>JAWOHF010000303.1:0-3659 GCA_046496285.1 Candidatus Aminicenantota bacterium | reverse complement strand
TTGTTCTTGGTCCGCCGCGACAGGACCTGGATGACCCGTCGGATCTCGTCCTCCCGGCCGATGACCGGGTCGAGCTTGCCCTGGCGGGCCAGGGCCGTCAGGTCGCGGGCGTACTTCTCGAGGACCTGATACTTGCCCTCGGGCTCCGGGTCCGTGACCCGCTGGGAGCCGCGGACGGCGGCCAGGGCTTTGAGGACGGCCTCCTCCGTGACCCCGTTCTGGCCAAGGATGCGAGCCGCTTCGCCCTTATCTTTGAGCAGGGCCAGAAAAATGTGTTCGGTCGAGACATAATCATCTTTGAGCCCGTCGGCCTCTCTGCGGGCCCCCTCCAAGACCTGCCGGAGCGCCGGCGAAAGAGCCGATTCGGACCCGCCGCTGACCTTGGGCAGCTTCTCGAGGACCGCGTCCAAGGCGGCCCGGAGCTTGGCCGCCGGGGCCCCGAGCTTGGCCAGCAGGGCGTTGACGATATTCTCCTCCTGGGTCAGGAAGCTCCACAGGACGTGCTCGGGCCGGACCTCCGGATGGCCCATCTCCCCGGCCTTGACCTGGGCCTTTTGGATGGCCTCCTGGGACATGACCGTGAACTGGTCCCAACGCATGGTTCGCCTCCTCGCGTGTTTTCCTCTCTATTAAAGACCCCGCCGCGAGGACTGTCAAGCTCCCGGAAGCCCGTTCCCGCGCCGCGTTTTTCGGGCTTGACAATTCAAAAAAAAAGGATATTTATTGTCTTGAGGCGCACCATGGAAGAGATGGAGATCACCAGCTGGATGACGCTCGACGCCATCAAGAAGTCCAAGTCCGCGGACATCGTGGAGTCCGTCGGCAACCTCCAGACCGGTCACTGCATGTCCGTGTTCTGCGTCATCGAGGACGATTTTCTCGAGCTCTGCTACAGCGACCTGGCGGCCAACTCCCTGCGCCGCTACGAGGACCGTGACGAATTCGAGGCGGCCCTCGACGAGCGGAAGGAAGACGTCGGGGAAGCCCCTTACGAAGAGCCCCAGGACCGCGACTTCGACGAGGACGAAGAAGACGAAGAGGAAACGTCCAAGGGGTTCTCGGTCGAGGACGAATCGGAAAGCTACTGAGCCGGGCGGCCGGGCTTGAGCC
Organism: Candidatus Aminicenantota bacterium; assembly: GCA_046496285.1. Classification (GTDB taxonomy): domain Bacteria; phylum Acidobacteriota; class Aminicenantia; order Aminicenantales; family Saccharicenantaceae; genus RBG-16-66-30. The sequence continues at coordinate 2,549 of JAWOHF010000303.1, read as the reverse complement.
GGTCCTTGAGCCCGGCAAGGACGTTCAGCGCTTCGAGGGGGGTCAGGGAGGAAAGATCGAGACCTTCGACTTCCTCCCTCAATTCGCGGAGGAGCGATGACTCCCGGTCCTCGGCGAACAGCATGAGCTGGTTCCGGTCGGGCTTTTTCCGTCCCTTGTAAGCCAGCCGCGGCAGGCCGGTGTCGTCGAACTCCTGCTTCTCAAGGTTGAGGAGGATCTCCCGGGCCCGGTCGATGACATCCCGGGGGATGCCCGCCAACTTGGCCACGTGGATGCCGTAGCTGCGGTCCGACGGCCCGGGCAGGATCTTGCGGAGGAAGATGACCTCGTCCTTCCACTCCTTGACGGAGACGTGATAGTTCTTGATCCGCCCGAGGGTCAACGCCAGCTCCGTCAGCTCGTGGTAATGAGTGGCGAAAAGCGTCTTGGGCCGCAGCCCCTCGCGCTCGTGGAGATACTCGGCCACGGCCCAGGCGATGCTCAGGCCGTCGAACGTGCTCGTCCCCCGCCCGACCTCGTCGAGGAGGATCAAGCTCCGCGAGGTGGCGTTGTGGAGGATCGCGGCCGTCTCCAGCATCTCGACCATGAAGGTCGACTGGCCGATGCTCAGGAAATCCATGGCCCCGATGCGGGTGAAGATCCTGTCGACCAGGCCGAGCGCAGCCGACTTGGCCGGGACGAAGGACCCCATCTGGGCCAGGATGGAGATGAGCGCCGCCTGCCTCAGGAAGGTCGACTTCCCGCCCATGTTCGGGCCGGTGATGATCAGGATCTGGTTCGATTCGCCGTCGAGCTCCAGATCGTTGGGGATGAACGGCTCTCCCTGGCTGGTCTCGATCACCGGGTGGCGCCCCTCCTCGATGCGGAGGACATCGCCGTCGTTGACCGCGGGCCGCGCGTAGCCTCTCCGAGCCGCGCATTCGGCCAGGGACAGGAGGACGTCGAGGGTCGCGACGTCGGCCGCGATCCTCTGCAGGCGATGGGTCTCGCGGGCCACGGCCTCCCGGATCTCGAGGAACAGGCGGTGCTCGAGGACGCCGATCCGCTCTTCGGCGTGGAGCACCTTCTCCTCGTATTCCTTGAGCTCCGGCGTCAGGAAGCGCTCGGAGTTGACCAGGGTCTGCTTGCGCACGTAATCGGCCGGGACCTGGGGCAGGTTGGGACGGGTGACCTCGATGTAATAGCCGAAGACCTTGTTGTAGCGGACCTTGAGCGAGCCGATGCCCGTCCGCTCCCGTTCGCGCTTCTCGATCTGGGCGATGGTCGTCTTTCCCGACCGGCTGACCGCCCGCAGCTCGTCGAGCTCGGCGTTCCAACCGTTCTTGACGATGCCGCCCTCGGTCAGGAGGACGGCGGGTTCGTCCAGGATGGCGCCGTCGATGAGCGAGGCGACGTCGGCGGCGTCGTCCCAGCGGTCGAAAAGACCGGTGAAGAGCCGCGAGGAGAAGGCCCTGAGCTCGCTCCGCACCCGGGGCAGGGGCCCGAGGGAAACCTTGAGGGCCACGAGGTCTCTCGGATGGGCGACGCCGAGGGAGATCCTGCCGACCAGCCGCTCCAGGTCGAGGACCTCCTTGAGGATGTCCCTCATCTCTCGCCGGCCGATGGTCGCCCGGAGGGACTCCCCGACCGCCTCCAGCCGGTCCTCGACGGCGGCCGTGTCGAAAAGGGGCCGCAGGAGCCAGGACCGGAGCAGCCGGCCGCCGGGGGCCGTGACCGTGAAGTCGATGACGTCGAGGAGCGAGTCCTTGACCTTCCCGTCCCGGAGATTGCGGACGAGCTCGAGGTTGCGGACGGTCGTCGCGTCGAGGACGAGGTGGTCCCCGGTGTGCAGATAGGAGATCCGGTGGACGAGGCCCAGGGAGTCGCGGCGGACCTCCTTGACGTAGTGGAGGAGGGCGCCGGCGGCCGAAACAGCCAGGGCTTTGCCCTCCAGGCCGAAGCCGTCCAGGGACCGGGCCCCGAAGTGCTTGAGAAGGGTTCGGCTGGCCTGGGGGAAGTCGAAGAGCCAGCCTTCGACCGGGCTCTTGCCGACCACGGACAGCCCGTTGAGGCCGAGGACCCGTTCGAGGGCCTCCTCGGCGCCTTCGGCAAAGACGATCTCCCGGGGCGGCGACTTGAACAGCTCATCGGCCAGGGTCCTCGACTCCGGCCACGGGCCCTGCAGCGTACGGACCTCGCCCGCGGCAAGGTCGAGGAGGGCCATCCCCCAACCGTCGGACTCGAGGGCCAACGAGGCGATATAGACGCCCTCCTTGGCGTTCTCGGTCTCGAACTCGACGGCCGTGCCGGGCGTGAGGACCCTGATGACCTCGCGTTTGACGACCCCCCGGGACGCCTTGGGGTCCTCGACCTGCTCGTCCTTGATCGACCGGCATTGGCCGCGTTGGAGTGTCGGGGTCGGGCAATTTCTTTTGTTGCTCTGGCCGCTGACGCGGTGGATCGCGTTGACGGCTTGGTCGCGCATTCGAGGCGATGCGAGCAAGCGCGACGCGGCGCGGACATGGAAGGCGATTTTGGACGCGCGCGCAGATTGGCAATCCGGTTATCCG
>JAWOHF010000263.1:0-11512 GCA_046496285.1 Candidatus Aminicenantota bacterium | reverse complement strand
GCCAGCCACCAGGGGACGTTCCGGCCGGAGACGAAGAAATCGCTGACGCTGCCCGTGGCCCTCTTCCTGAGATAGATGCCGATGCCCAAACTGAAGAGAAAATAGGCGGCGACGACTCCCCAGTCGAACACGGACAGGACCATTCGTCATACCTCCCATGAGCGGGCGAATATCCCGCGGTTGTCGAGAAGAAGGCCCATGTAGACGGCTTCGAGCTCGATCATTTCGGCGTCGGACCGCTTGAGCCAGTCGGCAAGCCAGGCGAAGCGCAGGGCCAGGACGAGATCGAAGAGGTGCGCCCAACTGGGCGCCGCGGCCGCGCCCGAGGCCTTCAGCCGCTCGATGAACGAAAAAACCAGGTCGCCCGTCAGGCTCTGAGGATCTTCCATCCCCAGGCACCCGATCATCATGGCTGCGTCGAAGAGCTCGGGCCTGGTGCCCAGAAACTCCCAATCGATGACCGCCCGGATCCCCTTTTCCGACCAGATGACATTCAGGGGGTGGTAGTCGCCGTGACAGAAACGGACGGGAAAGCGATCGTGGGCGGCCATGAAATCCTGCTCCAGATGGACCAGGGCCGGCCGGATGCGCAGATAGAGGAGCGGCTCGCGACGCTCGACGGTCCGGGCCAAGTCCCGGATGAACGAGACGATGGAGAACGAGGGCGCGCTATCGAAGAGCGGAGCGCCCCGGGTCCGGTCCCGGAGGTCGATCAGGAAATCGGCCAAGGCCGGACCTCGCCAGCCCTCGAAGGCGTATTCCGGGCGCGCAAGTGGGACGCCTTCGACATAAGGAGCGAGCTGCCAATAGGCGTTGGCCCGAAAGACGACGTAATCATCCGGGTCCGAGGGAACATAGGACCGGACCTGGGAAAGGCCCTTCTCCGCCAGAAAGGAAAGGGCCCGGGCGATGCTCCTCTTGCGCTCGACGTCCGCGGCGCGAACGCTCTCGAGGACGAACAGGTTCCCGTCCCCGTCCTCGACGACCGTCCGGAACTCGCACCGGTCCGGGCTCCCGTCGATCCGAAGGTCTTCCCGGACCCGTCCGAGCTCGAGGCCCCAGGCCCTCAGGACATCCTCGAGAACGCGTTCCCTGATCATCGGCGTCGCTATTCCCTCCCTTCTAGCCTGATCTATTCACGAGTCGAGAGGGACTTTTTATAAGTGAACACATCGGCATTTTTATGAATAGGTCAGGCTAGCTTTCGATCTCCGGGTAGCGCTTGTCGGCGAACTTGAGAAGGGCTCTGTAACCGGCCGCTGAAAGGACCGTCAGCGCGATGAACAGCCCCGCGAGGACGGCCGAGGTCGAGGCCCCCGCCTTGACCGCCGCCTTGACGCCGAAAAAGACGGCCGTCAGGACGCCGATGTCCGCCAATATGGCCAGCAGAACGTTGAGATTCTGCTTGATGGCCTTCTGCGGATTGGACCAGTCGAGAAGAGGACGAGCCAGGTCGATGATCATGCCCACGGCCGTGAGCAGCACCCCGGCGACGAGGGCCAAGGCCGCCGCCGCCGCCAGATGGACGGCCTTGACATGGAGAAAGACCGCCGCCGCGGCCCCGGCCGTGACGACCCCCAGAACGGCCACGAGGTAAGAGTGAAGGAACTTGGCCGCCGCTTGTTCGCGAGGCGAGACCGGAATGACCTGAGAGATCCAGAACTGGGCCCCCTCCCTCGAGAAGGTCGATGAGGACGTCCCGTTGATGCTTCCGCAAATGGTCATGAACAGAGCCGTGGCCAGGATGGCCGGCAGTGGATTGGCCGAGGTCAGGGCCCTGAGGAGGGCCATGGAGTCCGACCCGTCTCCCCCGTTGCCGGGGTTGATGGTCGTCATCAGGATGAAGAGGGCCGGGAACAGGATGACGACCAGCGTCCCGTTGAGCAGGAAGATCGGCGTCCGGTTCATGATCTTCCATTCGCGGCCGAAGACGGCCGCGACCGCCCGGCGCCCGGAGGACATCCGGCGCGACATCTCATCGCTGGTCAGGCGCCGCTTTTTCCCGGAGGTCTCGGCCAAGCCCACCAATCCCTTGTAAAAAAGCCTTTCGGCCGCCGTGACCATCAGTGCGAATAGGGCGATCGAAACGCCGAGGAACAGCAGGAGATTCGCCGGTCCCTCACCGCGGAAGCCTTCGGCGACCGCCTTGGTCGCCCAGATGCCCGGAGGGAAAACGGCCCCGACCCGATGGAGGAGGCTGTTCGGCGAGGTGAAGAAGGCGGCGACGGCCTCGGCGCCGGAGCCGGGGTCCTCGCCCCCGAACGATCTCCCCAGTGTGATCTGGAGCGCCAGGACCAGGACGATGAGCAGGATGCTGCCGGCCAGGATGAGAGCGTCCTTTTTCCGGCCGATGTTGATGAACCTCATCAGAACGACGACCGCGACCGACACCAGGGCCAGCGGGATGACCGGCAGGGCCAGATAGACGAGAATCGCGTTGATCCAGTAGCCCGGTCCGGCCTTGGCCAGCGCGCCGTAGACGATCATGACCGGAAGCACGATGACGGCGACCGTCAAATACTCGTTGATGGCGATGACGGCGAACTTGCTGGTCATGACCTCGGCCGGCCGGAGCGGAAGCGGAACGAGCATCTCCAGGTCCCGCGAGAAATAGAAGGCCGAGATGACGTAGAAGATCCCGAACAGCAGGATGAGGCTTTGGCCGGCCAGGACCCCCAGGGAGAGCAGGGCCCGCTCCTGGCCTATCGGCGCCAAGGCCGCGTACGCCGACTTGATCAGCAGGACCCAGCCGTAGAGCGCCGGCAGGACGCCGGCCGCGGCCAGCCCGAAGACGGGCACCAGCCAGCGGTCCTTCTTTTCCTTGAACAGCCGGTATCTCAGGACCGACAGCCCGAAATTCGACTTCAGCCCGGCCCGGACAACGGTCCTGAGCTTGCCGGGCCTGATCATTTCCCGGTGACCTCCAGGAAGATGTCCTCGAGCGAATGCTCTTGCTGGTCGAGCGCCCGGAGCTCCTCCATGGACCCGCTGGCGACCAACCGGCCCTTGTGGATGATGCCGATGCGGTCGCAGAGCTTCTCGGCGACCTCCATGATGTGCGTCGAGAAGAACAGGGTCTTGCCCTCGTCGCAGTGCTCGCGGAACATCTCCTTGATCTGATGGGCCGCCCGGGGGTCGAGCCCGACGAGCGGCTCGTCAAGGACCATGACCCGCGGGCCGGGCAGGAGGGCCGCCGTCAGGACGATCTTTTGCTTCATGCCGTGCGAGTAGCTCTGGATGGGATCGGATACGGCCGCGGCCAGCTCGAAGATCTCGAGCCATTTGCCGACGCGCTCGAGCCTGGCCTCCCTCGGGACGCCGTAGACGTCTCCGATGAAATTCAGATATTCGAGGCCGGTCAGGCGCTCGTAGACGGCCGGCGTGTCCGGCACGTAGGTCGTCACCTGTTTGGCGGCGAGAGGCTCCCGGGCGACATCGAAGCCGTCGACCCTGACCTGCCCCGCATCCGGTTTGAGCAATCCGACGATCATCTTGATGGTCGTCGTCTTGCCGGCTCCGTTGGGCCCGAGGAAGCCGAAGATCTCGCCCGGCTCGACGGTCAGGGTCAGATCGTCGACGGCCTTGACCTGGCCCTTGTTGTAGCTCTTGGAAACCTGGGTCAATTCGATCACGGCAGACTCCTTGTCCCCTTCTTATAGCACCGAGGGGGGGGCGCTTTCAACTTGCCGAGTCCGAGCTTTTTGCTATAATAAGCGATTGAAATGCTCGTGCTGAAGAATCGTCTCCAGGACCAGATCGCCCGGCGGCTCGAAAAGGACTTCGCGCCTTCGGCCAGGGAGATCGACTTGGTCGAGACCCCGGACCACAAGTTCGGAGACCTGGCCCTCGCCTACCCTTTCCAGGCGGCTAAGCGTCTGAAAGCCCCGCCCCGGCAAACCGCCGAGAAGGTGGCGACGCTGATCGCGGGCCTCGACGGCGTCGAGAAGGTCCAGGTGGCCGGGGCCGGCTACGTCAATCTGTTCCTCGACCGTCGCCGCTTTTTCGAGGAGGCCCTGCGGACCGCCGGCCGCTCCGGCCTGGCCCCCGAGGAAACCAAGGTCCTCATCGAGCACACCAACATCAACCCCAACAAGGCCGCCCACATCGGCCACCTCCGCAACGCCTGCCTCGGCGATACGCTGGCCCGTTGCCTCCGCTACAAGGGCGAGACGGTCGAGGTCCAGAACTACATCGACGACACCGGCGTCCAGGTCGTGGACGTCGTCTTCGGCATCATGGAGCTCGAGAAAAAGTCCCTGGCGGACCTCGAACGGCTGCCCGGAAAATTCGATTACTACTGCTGGGACCTCTACGCCCGCGTCTCGGCCTTCCTGGCGGAGAATCCCGACGCCCAGGTCAAAAAATCGGCCATCCTGAAACAGATCGAGCACGGCCAGGGCCCCGAGTACGCCCTGTCGCGCTACGTTTCGCGGCGCATCGTGCGCGCTCATCTGGCGACCATGAAGAGGCTGGGCATCGGATACGACGTCCTGCCCTGCGAGAGCACCATCCTGCACCTGAGGTTCTGGGAGAAGGCCTTCGAGCTCCTGAAAGCCCGGCAGGCCGTTTATTTTGTCGGCGAGGGCGAGAACAAGGGCTGCTGGGTGATGACGCTCGAGGACGAGCCCGACCGCGAGAAGATCATCGTCCGCTCCGACGGCACGGTCACCTACGTCGGCAAGGACATCGCCTACCAGCTCTGGAAATTCGGACTGCTCGGCCTCGATTTCCACTACCAGCCGTTCCTCGAAGACGACGGCCGGACCGTTTGGATAACGACCGCCGAGGAGGCCGACCGCGACCGCGGCCCCGCGGCGGGCCTGTCGTTCGGACGGGCCGGCAAGGTCTACAACGTCATCGACACCCGGCAGTCCTACCTGCAGAAGGTCGTCGTCCAGGGCCTGAAGTCTCTGAAATACGACGCCCAGGCGGAAAAATCCATTCACTTCTCCTACGAGATGGTCGCCCTCTCCCCGCGGAGTTTGAAGGAGCTCGGCTACGAAGCTTCGGAAGAGGAGAAGGACCGGGCCTTCCTCGAAGTCTCGGGGCGGAAAGGGCTGGGGGTCAAGGCGGACGACCTTCTCGACAGGCTCGAAAGCAAGGCCCTGGCCGAGGTCGAAAAAAGGAACCCGGACCTCGCGCCCGAGGACAAGTTTCGCATCTCCCGGGAGATCGCCACAGGGGCCCTCCGTTACTTCATGCTCAAGTTCGCCCGCAACTCGGTCATCGTCTTCGATTTCGAGGAGGCCCTGAGCTTCGAGGGCGAAACCGGCCCCTACCTCCAGTACACGCTCGTCCGGCTGAACAGCATCTTCCGCAAGCTCAGAGAGCGGGAGGGGACGACCGAGGAGGACCTCTTGGCCATGGCCGGGTCGGGCGTCGATCTCGACGTCCTGGCCGAAAAGGAACGGAACGACTTCTGGGACATCGTCTTCTACGCCTCGCGGCTCGAGGAGGAGGTCCTCCGGGCCGTCGGGGGCCTGGAGTTCTCCCATCTGGCCAAGTTCGCCTTCACCCTATCCCAGAGATCCAACGGGTACTACCATCAGTACCCGATCCTGTCCGAAGAGAACAAGAAGGTCAGGGCCGTCCGGCTGCTGACCATTCGATACGTCAGGGAGCGGCTCCGCAGCGCGCTCATCCTCATGGGCATCCCCCAGCCCGAACGGATGTGACGCGATCCTCCCCGGCGGTCGGACGTTCGACAACCTGACACGGAGGTGGACATGATCGAAGTTCAGGACCTCACCAAGAGGTACGGCGATCTGGTCGCCGTCAAGGGCCTCAGCTTCAAGGTCGATCAAGGCAAGATCTGGGGCCTGCTCGGTCCCAACGCGGCCGGCAAGACGACGACCATGCGCATCCTGACCGGCTACTTGCCGGCGACCGAGGGCCGGGCGACCGTGGCCGGCTTCGACGTCTTCAACGAGACGGACGCCGTCAAGAAAGCCATCGGCTATCTGCCGGAGAACGTCCCTCTCTATAACGACATGACCGTCACCGGGTACCTCGGCTTCGTGGCCGAGATCAAGCAGGTCCCGGCGGCCAAGCGCAAAGACGCGGTGGGCCGGTCCCTGAAGGCGGCCGGCCTCGAGGGCGTCAAGGGCCGACTGGTCAAGAACATCTCGCGGGGCTACAAGCAGCGCGTCGGCATCGCCCAGGCCATGATCCACGACCCCGAAGTCCTGGTCCTCGACGAGCCGACCATCGGCCTCGATCCGGCCCAGATCATCGAGATCCGGGAGCTCATCCGGAGCCTCCGCGGAGAACACACCATCCTCCTTTCGACCCACATCCTGGCCGAGGTCACCCAGGTCTGCGACGGCGCCGTCATCATCAACGAGGGCCGCCTGATGGCCTCGGGCTCCCTCGAGGACCTGACGGCCTCGTTCCGCCAGAAGGACGGAGTAACCCTGAAGGTCCGGCGGGGCGGCCCGGAGGCAGCCGACATGTTCAGCAGCCTGACCGGCGTCGAGAAGGTCACGGCCGTCGGCAACGAACTGCGCATCGAGTGGGGGCCCGGGGTCCGGGACCTGCGCGACGACGTCGCCCGATTGGCCCTCGACAAGGGCCTCGGTCTCCTGGAGATGCGCCCGGTGGCCATGAGCATCGAGGACCTCTATATGAGGATCGTTTCGGGAGGACTCGAACAATGAAGAACATCTGGTCCATCGTCAAAAAAGAGATCCGCTCCTACTTCAGCTCGCCCGTCGCCTACGTGGTCCTCTTCGGCTTCCAGTTCCTCGTGGGCTACTTCTTCTACAGTCTCGTCTGGTGGTTCAACTCCCAGGCGATGCAGATGTCCCAGAACCCCGCTTACTACCAGCAGATCAACGTCAATCAGATGGTCTTCTCCCCCCTCTTCCATAACATGAGCATCATCCTCATCCTGGTCGTGCCTCTGCTGACCATGCGCCTGCTCTCCGAGGAAAAAAAGAACGGGACCGACGAGCTCCTCTTCACCTCGCCCCTTTCGGTCGTCCAGATCGTCCTGGGAAAATACTTCGCGGCCCTGTTCATGCTGATCGTCATGCTGGCCCTGACGGCGGTCCTGTCCGTCTTCGTCTTCGCCCACGGCAACCCCGAGTTCGCACCCTGGCTGACCGGCTACCTCGGCCTGTTCCTCATGGGCGCGACATTCATCGCCATCGGCTTGTTCTTCTCATCTCTCACCGAAAATCAGATCGTCTCGGCCTTCCTGACCTTCTGCACCCTCCTCCTGTTCCTGGTCCTCAACTGGGTCTCCGCCTCGGGGACCGCCGTTTGGCAGAAGGTCTTCGGCTACCTGTCCTTTTCCCAGCACTTCGACGACCTGACCCGCGGCATCCTGGACACCAAGGACATCGTCTATTACCTGAGCTTCTCGTTCTTCGGGATCTTCCTGACCCACGCCGTGATCCAATCCCGGCGGTGGAGGTGAGCCATGAACACCTTCAAAAAGCATCTTAACACCGTGGCCTTTGCTCTCTTGCTCGCGGCCCTGGCCGGTTGGATCGTCTGGCCCCACAAGACAGCGGCCCTGCTCGTGGTCGGCACGCTCGGCCTCCTGGCCCTGGCCGCCCACGTCGCGCTCAATCTCGGCTCCTTGAAGGAAAGCTTCCGGCGCAAGGCGTTCCTCTATTCGGGGAACCTCCTGCTCGTCATCCTTCTCGTCCTGGCCATCCTCGGCCTGGGCAACTACTTCCTGTCCAAGCACAACTACCGGGTGGATTTCACCACGGCCAAGCTCCACAGCCTGTCCGACCAATCCATCACCGTCCTCAAGGCCCTCAAGACCGACGTCTCCTTCAAAGGCTTCTTCCGCGAGGGGAACTACGGGCGAGGGGCCATGGAGCAGCTCCTGAAGATCTACGCCTACCACTCTCCGCGGATCACGTTCGAGTTCATCGACCCCGACAAGAACCCGGGCCTCGTCAAGCGCTACGACGTGACCCAGGACGGGACGACCATCATCGAGGCCGGGGACAAAGAGAGCCGGGTCACCTCGACCACCGAGGAGGACGTCACCAACGCCCTCATCAAGGTCACTCGAGAGAAAAAGAAAGTCATCTATTTCCTGGAAGGCCATGGCCAGGACACCATCGAGGACAGCGGGGACAACGGTTATTCGACCGCCAAGTCCGAGCTCGAGAAGCTCGGCTACGAGGTCAAAAAGCAGTCCTTGGCCCTGGCCGACGGCTTCCCGCCCGACTGCGCCCTGCTGGTCGTCCCCGGCCCCCGCACGGATCTCCTGCCGAACGAGGAGGAGACCATTCTCGGCTACCTCGAGGACGGCGGCCGGGTCCTGTTCATGCTCGACCCCGAGACAGCCCCGGGAATGACCCCCTTCCTCGCCCCCCTCGGCTTCAAGCTTGAGGACGACATCGTCGTCGACACCGTCTCCCGGCTCCTCGGCGGCGACTATTTCATGCCCGTCGTCAGCCAGTATGAAAGCCATCCGATCACCGACAAATTCAGCTACGCAACCTTCTTCCCCCTGGCCCGCTCGGTCGAGACCGCCGACGCCAAACCCGAGGGGGCGACCGTGACGGCCTTGGCCGCGACCAGCCCCAACTCTTGGTCCGAACGGCAGCTCGATCAAAAAGAGGTCCGTTACGACCCGGACAAGGACCGGCAGGGACCCGTCACCTTGGCGGCCGCGGCTGTTCTTAGGGTCAGGCCCGGGCTGCTCACCGGGAAGACGCCCGGAGAAAGTGCCGATGCCGCGCCGGAATCGAACGATAAGGAAGCCAGGGTGGTGGTCGTCGGAGACTCCGACTTCGCCAAGAACCGCTACTATTTCATGTCCGGGAACGGCAATTTCTTCCTCAACGTCGCCAACTGGCTGACCGAGGAGGCCGATCTCATCTCGATCCAGCCCCGGACGCAGATGCCGCGGACCATCCAGCTCACGCCTTCGCAGGGGCGGCTCCTGTTCCTCGCGAGCATCGTCATCCTGCCCCTGGCCGTTCTCCTCATCGGGCTTTCGGTCTGGCTCCGGCGGAGGTCGCTGTGAGATCCAGGACAACCCTCATTCTCGCGGCGGTCTTCATCGCCGTTCTGGCCGTGGTCCTGATCTTCGAGGACCGCAGCTTCAAGAAAGAGGAGGCCGCGGAGAAGGCCGCGGCGCTCGTGGACATCCCCTCCGAGGACCTTGTCAAAATAGAGCTTCGGACCGGCGGCGCCGCCCTGGCCTTCGAGAAGGACGGCCAGGGTGATTGGCGCCTGACCGCGCCCCTCGAGGCCATGGCCGACAGTTATGAGGTTGGCAACCTGGCCGACAGCTTCTCGAGCCTCCGCATCCAGCGCATCGTCGAAATGGAGGCCACGGACCTCGCGACGTATGAGATCCCGACCCGGGAGGTCTCCCTCTGGGTCAAAGACCGAGAGGAACCCGTCCGCATCCTCGTCGGCATGGAGAACCCCATCGACAACTCCCTGTTCGCCAAACGCGAGGGCGATCCTCGCGTCGTCCTCCTCGCCGGCCATCTGAAATCGACGCTCGAGAAGGAGCTCTTCGATTTTCGGCGGAAGGACATCTTCCGGTTCGAGACCGGCGAGGTCAAGACGGTCCGGGTCCGGGCCGACGGTGTCGCCTGGGAGGCCTCTCTCCAGGAGGGAGGCTGGATGCTGAGCTCCCCGGTCAAGGCCCTGGCCTCGAAGAGCAAGGTCGAGGGCCTGCTCGATTCCCTCTCCTCCCTCCGGGCCAAGGAGTTCGTTGCGGAGGACAAGAAGGCCGAGCAACTGAAGACGTTCGGCCTCGAAAGACCGGCCTACGAAGCCGCTCTGTCCCTGCCTGCATCCGGCGAGGACATCGTCTTCGCGTTCCACAAGGACGGAGAGACGCTCTATGCCACGACTTCGCGGTCCAATAAGATCATCACTTTCGAAGGCACGCTCCTGGCGGACCTCGAGCGCAAGGTCGACGAGATCCGCGAGAAGAAGGTCGCCGATTTCTATTCCTGGGAGGCCTTCAAGGTCTCCGTCCGCAAGGGCGCCTTCAGCCTGACCGCAGTCAAGGAAACGGGCGGCGACGAGGAAAAGTGGGCCCTCGACACGCCCGGCAAAGACGCCGCCAACCGCTACAAGGTCGAGGACTTCATCCGCCGGGTCGAGAGGCTCGAGGCCGTCGCGTTCGTCGACCGGCCCGGAACCCTGGCCCGCCACGGGCTAGAACCGCCCGCGGCCGAGATCCGCATCTGGACCAGGGACGGCGCCGGGAAGGAAGAAGAACGGGTCTGGTTCCTCGGCCGCGAGGACGCCGCGAAAGATCAGATCATCATCAAGGTCCCCCGCCTTGAGTACCTGTTCGAGGTCGACGCGGCCTTCCTCCAGGAGTTCCCCAAGGCGGCCGCCGACTGGATGGCCGAACCGCCCGAGGAGCCCGACGCCGCCGCCGAAATTAAGAAATAGCGGCCTCCGACATGTCCAGGTTCTTCCTGTTTCCGAAATCGTCTACTCCTGCTCTTAACATCCCGGAAGCGGAAGAACCGCGCGGGTTCGCGACCCGCCTGCTTTCCTGGTACCGGGCTCACCGGCGGGACTTGCCTTGGCGCAAGACGAAAGACCCTTACCGCATATGGATCTCCGAGGTCATGCTCCAGCAGACGACCGTCCGGGCCGTCATCCCCTATTACGAGAGATGGCTCGAGCGCTTCCCGGACCTGCGCTCCCTGGCCCGGGCGTCCCTCCGCGACGTCCTGCGCGCCTGGCAGGGCCTGGGCTATTACCAGCGGGCCCGTAACCTCCACCGGGCGGCCGGAGCGATGACGCGCGAACACGCCGGGCTCATACCGGACGACGCCGCGGCGCTCCGCAAACTCCCCGGGTTCGGGCCCTACACGACGGCCGCCGTCCTGAGCCTCGCCTACGGCCGGCCCCTGCCGCTCATCGACGCCAACGTCCGCAGGGTCCTGATGAGGATCCTGGCGATGGGAGGGGCGGCCTCGTCCGCGGGGGACAAGGGTCTCCTGAAGCACCTTCAGGAGATCATTCCGCTTGACGCGCCGGGGGCCTTCAACCAGGCCCTGATGGAGCTTGGGGCCCTGGTCTGCCGGAGCGCGAATCCCCAGTGTCTTCTCTGTCCCGTCCGGGAATTCTGCCGGGCGGCCGCCGAAGGGACGCAGGAGACCATTCCGAGACCTCGCCGCCTTGAGGTCGCCAAGATCGAGGCCGCGGTAGCCGTCATTCTCAGGGACGGCCGGTTCCTCATACGCAGGAGGCCGGACAAGGGCCTCCTGGCCGGTCTCTGGGAGTTCCCCGGGGGTAAAAGGGAGGGCGGCGAGAGTCTCGTCGAAACCCTGCGCCGCGAGGTCCGGGAGGAAGTCGGGGCCGGGATCGAGGGGGTCCGTTTCCTGACCACCGTCGGGCACGCCTACACCCGGTTCCAAGTCACCTTGCACGTCTATTCCTGCCGGTTCCGGCGCGTGCCCGCCTTGCCGGCGAAGGACTTCCGGTGGGTGACCCTGCGCTCCATCCGCCGCTATCCCCTGCCCTCGGGGAGCGTGCGGATCGTCGATTTCCTGGCCCGCAA
>JAWOHF010000251.1:0-8888 GCA_046496285.1 Candidatus Aminicenantota bacterium | reverse complement strand
TCGAGAACGGCGCCCTGTTCTACCAGCGGACCGGGCCGAAATACAAGCTCGTCCCCATGACGGGGACCCTGTTCGCCGTCGAGGGCCTGGATTATTTCCGCGTGGAGTTCACGGTCGAGGACGGCAAGGCCGTGGCACTCGTCGGCCTCTACGACGACGGCCGCCGCGAGCCCTCGCCGCGGACGAAATAGGGGACTGCGGCAAAGGCGATATCTATTGGGTATCGACGAGCGTCATCACGGCCAAGGCGCCTGAGCGGACTTAACGAGGCTGGGAGCCGCGGGCCTTCTCGAACGATCCCATTCCGGCGAAGACCATCGCGGCCAGGACCGAGGCCAGGGCGCTGGTGCGGTGGAGCTCGAACATGAGCTTCTGGCCGGGCGTGCGCAGCAGGGGCATCATCGGCAGGAGCGAGCTCAAGATCAGCACGAAGTTGGCCAGCACGAAGAGCCAGAAAGCGGCGTGCTTGGTCCGGGCGGCGGTCAGGCCCAGGCGCTTGGGATCGAAGAGCGCCAGGCTCAGCTCGAGCGGCTCGGGGATCGACGTGAACTCCCGGCCCTTGAAGATGACGACGAGCGTCAGGCAGACGGCGAAGACGCCGCCGGCCATGACGTGGCCGATGAGGGGCAGGCCGTAGAGCCCCCGCGGGACAAAGACGGCGAAGAACAGGCCGCTTGCCGCGAGATAAAGAAAGCTCCCGTAGAAAAAGACGAACAGCCACTTTTCGAGAACGGGCAGCCGCCACAGCGGCAAGGCCTTGAGATAGGCCCACCAAGCCTTTACGGACGCCTTCCGGGCGTTCTCCGCAGTGCGACCTACGAGCCACGACGCGAACCGCCCGGCGAGTGCGACGTAGACGAGGTTGGTCCGGTCCTTGTCGAGACCTGCCCAGAACCGGTGGAAGGCGAGGGCCAGGAACGTCCCGGCGACGGCCAGGACGGTGATGATCGTGAACAGCATGGCGCTCACCTTTTCTCGAGCAGGCCGGCCAGCCGGCCCAGGGCCAGGACGCCGGCCATGAAGACGAGCGAGCCGACGACGACGGCGCAGACGGTCAGAACGATCTTCAAGAGAGGCCTGACCGCGAAGGTCAGGCCGAAGAAGCCTTGGAAGAACCCGCCGAGCCCCATGAATGAGGCCGAGGAACGCTTGGCCACGCTCTTCGTCAACAACGGGCCCTGCGCCTCGAGGGTCGAGAAGAAGAAATCCGAGCCCGCCGAGTGGCAGTCCGTGCAGCCGTTCCAGCCCAGGGACTGTTGGGCAGGACGGACGTTGTGGGCCAGCGCCCAGGTCACGGGCTCCGCGGCCTCATGCTTTTCGGAGAGAAGCTGCCCGCCTTTGGCCAGCCGGAACATCCGGCCCCCGGAAACGTAGACGAATTCCGCGCCCGGCGAGGCTTGGGCCAAGGCCCCGAGGACGAGCGCGACCTCCTCCTCGGTCAGGGTCCGTTCGGTGCCGGCCTTGGCGGTCGCTGTTCGGACGTCGAGATCGGAGGCCAGGGGGACGAACCTTCCGTCAACGAGCCAGCCAGGCCGGGCCGCCTCTCCGAACTCCTCCGGGGCCTCCGAAATGTCCAGGAATCCCCCGGCCAGCCGATAAAGCGTCTTTCTGACCTGGATGACCGGCTCTCCCGGGGCCCCGGCGACCGTGCCGAGGGCCTGCAGGAACTCCTGGAACCGCGTCTCGATATCGGGGTCCTTGTCCTCGGCGGCGGGGTCGAAGTCGGGGACGAGCGGGACGATCTGGCTGCCCTTCCGGATGCCCCAAAACGCCGGCCCCTTGTCTTCCGCTCCGTCCCGCTCGGTCGGCTCGACCCCTCCGTCGATATGGGGCTCGAAGACGAATCCGCCCGAAACGAGGACGGGGGTTTCGTCCTCCTCCATGACCTGGGTCAAAGCGATGAGGACCGCGCCGATCCGCTCCTCCGAGCCGAGGATGCCGCCGGCAGCGGCCTCGATCTCCTCCGGCCTGAGGGGGACGAGCTCGCGCCCGTCCTTCTTGGCCCAGAACGCCGGCCAGACCAGCCGGTGCGGAGTGATCTTGTGGTTCGCGTCCTTCAGATGGACGGGCTCGAAGACCGCCGGGAGGTCCGTGGCCCACGTCGCCACTCCGTAGACGCCGAGCCGGTTGGCCCGCGAGGTCCGGATCCGTGTGAACCCCTCCTTCGGTTTCGGCCCCGAATGGCAGACCGTGCAGGACAGCCGCTTGAAATGAACGAGAGGGATGCCCGTGTGCTTCGGCCGCGGCGCGCCCAGCCGGCCGGGCTCGACGCCGGGCCGTCCCTTGGCGTCCTCACCGAGGTGGCATCCCCGGCAAGTGAAGGAGTTGACGGTCCGGTCGCCCTTGTCGGCGGCCTCCCCCTCGTAGCCGCGAACTATGTCGTGGTCGAGGCCGTTGCGGTGGCAGTCGGCGCACCGCAGGCCGGCCGTCGAATGGACGTCGGCGTCGGCCTTCCACTGGGCTTCGTCGACGGGCGACGCGGCGTGACAGGCCAGACAGCGGTCGTCGGCCGGCTGATAGTTCAGGTCGAAGAAGTAGCGGTGCTTGGAATCGAAGTCCGCGGTCCGGTACTTGACGTAGGGAGCCACGGCCCATTCCCGGTCGTCGAGGTTGGGGCCGTCATAGATGTCCCATGTCCCCTTGAGGCGCGAGGCCATGCCCCCGACCTCTCCGACGCCGCCGGCGGCCGTGGCCGCCCAACGGAGGTTCTCGCGCAGGACCTGCTTGGCCCATTCGCTGTGGTCCTGGCGTCCCGAGCGGTTGTGGCAGGCCAGGCAATTGACCTCGGTCCGTCCGGAGACGCTCCAGCGTGCGCCGGGATCGGAGAGGATCTCTTCGTCGGACGGCTCGGCCGGCCCGCCGCCGGGGAAGTGGCGGCCGAAGAGGAGCGTGAAGTCCCAGGCCGTCAAACCCAGGCCGGCCGGTAGGTAGGTCCCGGGCCACGGCCGGTAGGAGACGGGCAGCACGGTCCCGGTCCTCGGTTCGGCCCAGAACCAGGGCTGGGCGGGGCGGCCTTCGGCCCTTCCGCCGGCGGCCGAGAAATGGAATCCCCCCCGGACCGTGTCGTAGTCGTGGCACGGCCCGCAGGTGAAGCGGGCCGAGAACGGCAGGGGGTTGGTCTCGGTCGGGATGATGGCCTCGTCGTTCTCGTCATGCAGGGGGATGAGATGGACGGGGACCGTCCGGGCGCCGTCCCAGGCCGGCTGCTGGGCCTCCTGGGCCGCGGGCGCGGAAGGAGCCGCTCCGCCGGACAGCAACAAGGTCGCGGCCAGGGCCAGACCGAGAACGGCGAGCGAGAACCGTCCGGCGCGTTTCATGCCTTGAACTGCTCCGGCCGGAATTCCAGCACCCGGCGGGCCTTGACCCCTTCGTTGGCCCGGATGACCGCGACGCACGACTCGTAGGCCAGCTCGGCCGGGCAATTGAGGGGCGTCCCGTGGCGGACGGCGTTGAAGAAGTTCTCGAGGTGCGGCTGGTGGGCCGGCTTGGCCAGCTCGACCGGCAGGGGCCAGCGGCCGGCCTCGGCCGTCACCCGGACGTCGACGTAGATATTTTTCGAGGCCGTCTTGCGGATGGGCGCGGCCTCCGACTGCAGGAGCCCGGCCTTGGCCAGCGAGTCCCACTCGGGCGCGTGCGGCTCGCGCATGGCCCAGTTGCCGCGCTCGGGGATCTCGGAGATGACCAGCGAGCCGTTCTCGCCCATGAAGGTCTCGTAGAAGCCGCCGTGCTGGGTCGTTGTCTGGACCTGGTAGAAGGCCCGGGACGTGCCCGCCGGCGTGTCGAACTCGTAGATGGCCATGACGTTGTCGTACCACTCCCAGCCCTTGTAGAAATCGATGCCGCCGCTCGAGACGACCGACTTGGGATTCGCGCCGAAGACCCAGCCGAACAGATCGATCTGGTGGGAGCCGAGGTCGACCATCGGGCCGCCGCCGAACTTCTTGAACAGCCGCCAGTTGCGGAACTCGGTCATCGAGCCGTAGCCGTAGCGGTCGAGGGTCGCCTGGTCGATGACGTAGCGCTCCGGCCAGCCCAGGAGGTCGGCCTTGGCCCGGTTCCATTGGGCATAGGCGACCGTGACCCGGCCGAGGAGCTCTTTTTCGCGGATCAGGCGGTCGATGGCGTGGATGTAGCGGGGATTGGAGCGGCGCTGGTGGCCGATCTGGAGGAGCCTGCCCGTCTCGCGGGCCGTCTGGACCATGGACCGGGCCCGGTCGAGGGTGTTGGCCATCTCCTTTTCGCAGTAGACGTGGAGCCCGGCCCGCAGGCAGGCGTTGGCCTGCTCGGCGTGGACCCAGTCGGGCGTGGCCACGACCGCGGCCTGGAGGTCCTTTTCCTTGGCCAGGAGCTCGCGGTAGTCCTCATAGACGTTGACCGCGTGGCCGTATCTCCGGAGGTAGTTCGTGCTGTAGGTCCGGCTGTAGTTCCAGATGTCGGCGAGGGCCGCGATCCGGACGCCCGGGATGCGGAGCATGGACTCGATCAGGATCCGGCCCTGGGCGCCGCAGCCGATGACCGCGACGCGCAGGTCGTCGGAGGCCGCCGGGGCCGGAGCGGGTGTGGCCTGGGAAAGGCCGTCGAGGAACCCGCCCGAAAAGGCGTTCCCCGCCAGGGCCGCGCCCAGCCCCGCCGCGGCTGAGGTCTTCAGAAAATGCCGGCGGCTGAGCGGGCCGTCGGGCTCTTTTCTCGTCGTGTTGGCCATGGACATACTCCTGCCTGCTTCGAAGCGGGGACATCATACTATAAAAGCGGGACCGAGAAAAAGACGGTGCCTTGACTTCGCCGATAGGGGTGGATACGATGACCGTTATGAGCCTCGGGGGAGGGTCCGTGAGCATCCCTCCCCGATCACTTCAAGGAGAGGGACGGATGTCAAAAAAGATCTTGTCTTGCCTTCTGCTCGCTTTTTGCGTATTCGGCCTCGAGTCCTGCAAGCCGCGGGAGAAAGAGGCGCCGCCGCCCGTCATGGAGCAGGAGTGGTACCGGTACGTCAGCGCCTTCACCTCCGGGATCGTCTCCCGCCGGTCCGACGTCCGTGTCCTGTTCGTCAACAATGTCGCCGAGACCGGACCCGCCGCGCCCGGCCTGCTCGAGTTCTCGCCGGGGATCGACGGCGCGGCCGAATGGAAGAGCCCGCGGGAGCTCGTCTTCACGCCCAAGGGGGAGCTCAAGCCCGGGCGGGAGTACGCGGCCGTCCTTCACATCGGAAAGATCCTCAGCCTGCCTAAGGCCTTGGCCCGCTTCGCCTTCAAGTTCATCGTCATCCAGCCGCAGATGGAGATCGCGGTCGACGGGCTTTTCACCGACGACCCGGACCGCCCCTTGTCGCAGGTCCTCAGGGGCCGGGTCGAGACCGCCGACGACGAGGATGCGGAGCCCGTGGAGAAGATCCTCCAGGCGGACCAGGAAGGCCGGAAGCTCGCGATCGACTGGAGCCATTCGCTGGATAAGCGGCTCCACTATTTCACCGTCAAGGACATCGAACGGGGCGACCAGGCGTCGGAAGTGCGCCTCGGCTGGGACGGGGCCCCCATCCGGGTCGACAACCGAGGCTTCCGCTCCGTCCCCGTGCCCGGGTCGGGCCAGTTCGAGCTTCTCAGCGCGGAAGCCGTCCTGGAGGAGGCCCGGCACGTCCGGCTCCGGTTCTCGGACGCCCTGGCCGGGGGCCAGAACCTCAAGGGGCTCATCCGCATCGAGGACTATCCGCTGACCTTCGAGATCGAGGGCAACGTCGTGCGCGCCTTTTCCAGCCGGGAGTTCGCGGGCACCATGCAGGTATCGGTCTCGCCCGGCATTCGCAACGTGCTCAACCGCCGGCTGACCCGGGCCGAGACGCGAGAGGTCGGCTTCGAGGTCCGCCGGCCCCAGGTCCGGTTCGTCGGCAAGGGCGTCATCCTGCCCCGCAAGGACCGGCTGACCGTGCCCTTCGAGGCCGTCAACCTGAAGTCCGTCCAGGTCACGGCCCTGCAGGTCTTCAGCAACAATATGGCCCAGTTCCTGCAGGTCAACGAGCTCGGCGGGAGCGAAGAGATGACCCGGGTCGGGCGCTATCTCTGGCGCAGGACGGTCCCGCTGTCCGACGACCCGGCGGTCACGGGCCGCGTCTCGCGCTACGACCTCGACGTGACCGACCTCTTCCGGGAGAACCCCGGCAGCCTCTTCCGCCTCATCCTGTCCTTCAACCGCGGCGATTCCACCTATCCCTGTCCCGAGAGCGACAGGCCGGTCGTCAAGGAGCCGGCGCTCAGGAACGAGGAGGGCGGGCGCTACGACCGGTACTCGAACTGGGACTATGCCGAGGACGGGTACGGGTGGGCCCAGGGGGATTGGATCAACCGCAACAACCCCTGTGACGACGCGTACTACAACCATCGTTACAACCCGCAGGCTTCCGTCGGCCGCAACTTCCTGGCCTCCGACATCGGGCTGGTCGCCAAGATCGAGAGCAACGGCGCGCTGCACGTCGTGGCCACGGACATCGGGACGGCCCAGCCTCTGACCGGGGCCCGGGTCCGGGCCTTCAACTTCCAGAACCAGCTTCTCGGCGAGGCCGTGAGCGACGGCAGCGGATTCGCCGTCCTGAAGCTCACCGACCGGGCTTTCTACGTCTCGGCCCAATCGGGGACCGATATCGGCTACCTCCGCGTCAGCGGCAACACGGCCCTCCAGATGAGCCATTTCGATGTCGGCGGCGAGGCCGTGGAAAAGGGCATCAAGGGCGCGATCTACGGCGAGCGCGGCGTGTGGCGCCCCGGGGACACGCTCCACCTGACGTTCGTCCTGTTCGATCGGGACCGGGTGCTTCCCGCCGGCCACCCCGTGAGCATGGAGCTCTATTCGCCGCAGGGCCGCCTCGTACGGACTCTGCGGCCGGAAAAGATCGTGGAGCCGTTCTACGCCTTCCGGGCCGCGACGGACGAAGCCGCACCGACCGGCAACTGGAAGGCCCGGGTCCTTGTCGGCGGGCTGACCTTCAGCAAGACCCTCAAGATCGAGACCGTCGTGCCCAACCGGCTCAAGATCGATTTCCAGGCGCCAGGCCAGGTCCTGACGCGCGGGGACTTGCCCTTCAAGGCCTCCGTGACAGGGCAGTGGCTCCACGGGGCCCCGGCCGCGAACCTCAAGTTCGATGTGGCCGTGCGTCTTTCGTCCCGACCGACCCGGTTCGAGAAATACCCCGAATACTTGTTCGACGACCCGGCCCGGGAATTCGGCGGCGGCGAGGTCGTCACCGAAGCGGGCCTGCTCGACGCCCAGGGCCGCGGGCGCCTGGCCCTCGACTTCGATCCCGGCTCGTCCAGCCCGGGGATGCTCGAGGCCGCTTTCGTCACCCGTGTCTTCGAGGCCAGCGGCGACTTCAGTATCGACGCGTTCAGCCTGCCTTTCCATCCTTACGACTCCTACGTTGGCGTCAAGACCCCCAAAGGCGATGACGCCCGGGGCATGCTCCTGACGGACCGAGACCAGACCGTCGACATCGTCACCGTCGACGCCGAGGGCCGGCCCGTGTCCCGCGACGGCCTCAAGGTCGCGCTCTACAAAGTCGAGTGGAGGTGGTGGTGGGACCGCAGCGGCGAATCCTTGGCCCAATATGTTGCGAGTACCCAGACCAGGCCTCTTCTGAGCGGCGAGATATCGACCCGCGACGGCGCCGGCCGTTGGACCTTCCAGATCAGGTATCCCGACTGGGGGCGCTATCTCGTCCGGGTCGAGGACCCGAAGAGCGGGCACGCCTCCGGTAGGGTCATCTACATCGACTGGCCGGGCTGGGCCGGACGGGCCCGCGACGCCTCGGCCGCCGGGGCCAGCCGGCTCGATTTCACCTCGGACAAGCCGGCCTACAAGGTCGGCGAGAAGGCCACGATCTTCCTGCCCGAGGCCGTCCAGGGCCGGGCCCTGGTGTCCGTCGAGAACGGGTCCTCCGTTCTTCAGAAGATGTGGGTCCCGACCCAGAAAGGGGAGAACCGGTTCGAGATCGCCCTGACCCGCGAGATGACGCCGAACGTGTACATCCACGTCACGCTGCTGCAGCCGCACCGCGACAAGGTCAGCGACACGCCCATCCGGCTCTACGGCGTCCTGCCGGTCATAGTCGACGACCCGACGACCCGCCTCGAACCGGTCGTTCAGACCGCCGAGGAGTTCCGGCCTCGCGAGAAGTTCCGGGTCCAGGTCCGCGAGTCGGGCGGCCGGCCCATGACCTACACCGTGGCCGTCGTGGACGAGGGCCTGTTGGGCCTGACGCGGTTCGCGACCCCCGACCTGCGGGCCGAGTTCTACAAGCGCGAGGCGCTGGGCGTCGACACCTGGGACCTGTTCGACGAGATCGCCGAGGCCTATGGCGCCGAACTGGCCCGCATCCTGGCCATCGGCGGCGACGAGAGCGCGGTCGAAGCCGGGAAAGACCGCCAGCCGCGGCGCTTTCCGCCCGTGGTCCTCTTCGCCGGGCCGTTCGAGCTCAAGGCCGGGGCGACCGCCGCCCACGAGTTCGAGATGCCTCAGTACTTCGGCGCGGTCAGGGTCATGGTCGTGGCCGGGCGCGACGGGGCCTTCGGTTCGGCCGGCAAGTCCGTTCCCGTCCGCCGGGACCTGATGGCCCTGCCGACCTTCCCCCGCGTCGTCCGGCCGGGCGAGCGGGTCGAGATGCCTATCGCCGTCTTCGTCACCAACCCGGCCATCAAGGAGGTCACGGTCGGCCTGGAGACGGACGCCCTGTTCCGCGTCGAGGGCGAGAGCTCCAAGACCCTGACCTTCGCCGAGCCCGGCGACGAGATCGTCACATTCATTCTCAAGACGGCCGACGCGGTCGGCCAGGGCCAGGTCCGCTTCCGCGTCCGCGGCGGGGCCGAGAGCATCGAAGACGCGATCGCCGTGCCGGTCCTCGGGGC
>JAWOHF010000209.1:0-3777 GCA_046496285.1 Candidatus Aminicenantota bacterium | reverse complement strand
AGACTCGAGAGCCGGGCTTTGGCCTGGCTCAAGGGCACGATATCGGAATACTCGGCCATGGCGCTTCTCCTGATTGGTCTGTTATCGGACTACTTTTTGGTCAACATAAGAATAGGTCCTCCGGCCTTTTCTGTCAAGGCCGGGTATATTGAATTCTATTTTGCGCGTTGCGGCGAGACGAGCTCTCGGATCGAACGGACAGGCGAGAAAAAGCCGGCCTCGATCATCCGGGCTAAATGCCCGTCCGCGGCCGCGATGTCGCAGACACCGGCCCGGACCGCCTTGATCAGAATGCCCAGCGTGCCGGTCAAGGGAACGCCCAGGGCAGCGGCTTCGGCCCGGGCCACGCGGTCGTCGCTCGCGAACACGAACCCCCGAGCCTTGGCAGCGGCGATCGATGAGGCTTCGCCTAGGCCCAACGACCGCGAGAGCGATTCGAAGAGACGCTTTTCTTGGCCGGCCTTCAGCCCGGTTTCCCGGAGCCACCCGGCCCGCACGGCCCGCGGTACGGCCTCGAGCCGCTCGTGCCCCGCCTGGATGCCTCGCAAGACCTCGGCCGCGACGAATCCCGTGATGAACGCTCTTTTCTCATAAAGGCCCTCGAGCACATCGAGCGCATCGGCCAGGGCGAAATTGGAGACGACGCAGCAGTCGAAGACGATCTCAGGCATGGCCCGCGTCGCGCGCGATCTCGGCCGCGTCCTGGCCTTGGAGCGGCACGCCCGCGTCCCTCAGATAAGCGCGGGCGCTGACCGGGTCGAGGCCCATCACTTCGGCGAGCTTCCCCAGACTGATAAAGCCCTCGCGATAGGCCGCCAGGGCCGTCTCCCGGCGACGGTCCAAGGCGTCTTTTTTCCGGTAGGCGACGTCGAGGGCCTCGCGGACCATACGGCCGAGCGTCTTGCCCTCCCTCTTGGCGTAGGCTTTGACGGCCTTGTGCTGTTCTTCGGTCAGCAAGACGTTAGTGCGCTTCATGTCCGCCCTCTCATATGTGTAGCTATATGTGTATAGTATCCGGGAACGCGCTGGGTGTCAAGACCTTGCGCGGGGGCGGGGGAATTCACAAGGCTTTTCGTGAACGGCCGGCGTCAACCCTTTGCCGCTCCCGTGCGTACATCAGGTTGACGGGAGAAATGCGCGGCTTCGAAGAGGAGCGAGAACCATGCTGAAAAACATCCTCACGGTCGTGTTGCGGAACATCCGCCGACACGCCGGCTATTCGTTCATCAACATCTTCGGCTTGGCCCTGGGCATGGGCTGCTGCCTGATGATCGCCCTCTGGGTGGCCGACGAGCTGAGCTTCGACCGGTTCCACGAGAAGGCGGCCGACCTCTACAGGGTCGAGGAGGACCAGTCCTATTCGGGCCGCATTTACCATGTGACCGTTACGCCGCATCCTCTGGCCCCGGCGCTGAAGGCGGAGGTCCCCGAGATCGTCGAGGCGACCCGTGTCGTCCGGTTCACCGGCCAGCTCTTCCGCCACGGCGACAAGGCCTTTTTCGAGGACAACGTTCGGGCCGTCGACCCGTCGTTCCTGACGATGTTCTCCTTCCCCCTCGTCCGAGGGGACGCTGCCACGGCCCTGGCCGGCCTGGACTCGGTCGTCCTGTCGGAGGACGCGGCCCGTAAATACTTCGGGACCGAGGACGCTCTCGGCAAGACCCTCACGGTCAACAACGACACCGACCTCAAGGTCACGGGCGTTCTGAAGAACTTCCCCAGGAACTCGACCATGCGCTACGACATGGTCGTCCCGTACGAACTGCTCAAGGCCAAGGGCGGGACGAACGAGGAGTTCGGGTCGAACTCCATCGGGACCTACGTCCGGCTCCGGCCCGGCACCCCGGCGGCCGCCGTCGACGCGAAGATCAAGGGCTTCATTAAAAAGCGCGTGCCGGACAGCGCCACCGACCTCCTCCTCAACCCCTACACGAGGATCCACCTCCACCAGTACTTCGGCTACGAGCGGCAGACGGCCGTCCGGTACGTCTATATCTTCTCGGTCATCGCCGCGTTCATCCTCCTCATCGCCTGCATCAACTTCATGAACCTGGCCACGGCCCGGTCGGCCGGCCGGGCCAAGGAGGTCGGCCTGAGGAAGGTCGTCGGAGCGCTCCGCGGCCACCTCGTCGCCAGGTTCTACGGCGAGTCCATGACCTACGCCCTTCTGTCGCTGGGCGTCGCCCTCGTCCTGGTCCGCCTCTTCCTGCCCTGGTTCAACACGCTCTCCGGAAAAGCCCTGTCTCTCGACCTCTGGGCCAACAGGGGCATTCTCCTCGGGATCGCGGGCATCACCGGAGTCACGGGGATCCTGGCCGGCAGCTACCCGGCCCTGCTCCTGTCCTCTTTCCATCCCGTCCGGGTCCTCAGGGGCAGCCTCAAGGCCGGGTCCGGCGGGGCGGTTTTCCGGCGGGTCCTCGTCGTCGTCCAGTTCGGCCTGTCCGTCTTCCTGATCATCGGCACCGCCGTGGTCACCAAGCAGATGCTTTACATGAAGTCGAAGGCGCTCGGCTACGACAAGGAGCAGGTCCTTTACATCCCCCTGCGCGGCATGACGACCCGGACCTACGGCGCCCTGCGGGAGGAGCTGCGGAAGGACCCGCGGGTCCTGGCCGTGGCCTCGGCCAGCCATCTGCCTTGCGCCATCGGCAGCAATTCGAGCGGCGTGCGCTGGGAGGGGAAGGACCCGAAGCAGGTCGTGCTGGTCAGCATGTGCGCCGTCGACTACGACTTCCTCGACGTCATGAAGATCGACCTCGTCGAGGGCAGGAACTTCTCGCGGGAGCTCCAGACGGACGCCCGGCAGGCCTTCCTGGTCAACGAGGAGGTCCGCAAGCTCATGAACAAGACGTCGGCCGCGGGGGAGGCGTTCTCCTTCGCGGGCCGCGACGGCCGGGTGATCGGGGTCATGAAGGACTTCCACTTCGAGGAGATGCAATCGAAGATCGAGCCCCTGGCCGTCTTTGTCGACAACGCGAACGGCGTCCCGCAGTGGGGGGGCTACGTCCTGCTGCGCGTCGCCCCGGGAGATGTCCCGGCCACGATCGAGGCCGTCCGAAAAGCCTGGAACGCCGTCAACCCGCTTTATCCGTTCGACGTCCGGTTCCTCAACGAACGCATCGACGAAATGTACCGGACCGAGGAGCGGGCGGGGGGGCTCCTCCGGACGTTCGCCGTCCTGGCCGTCCTCATCGCCTGTCTCGGCCTGTTCGGATTGGCCTCCTTTACGGCCGAGCAGAGGACGCGCGAGATCGGCATCCGCAAGGTCCTGGGCGCTTCCGCGCCCCGCATCACGGCCATGCTATGCCGGGAGTTCCTCGTCCTGGTCCTTGTGGCCAACCTGCTGGCCTGGCCGGCGGCCTACTGGGCAATGGGAAGCTGGCTGAAGGGCTACGCTTACAGGACGGATCTCGGCTTGACGACCTTCATCCTGGCCCTTGGCCTGGCCCTGGCCATCGCCCTCCTTACGGTCAGCTTTCAGGCCGTCCGCGCCGCCGTAGCCAGCCCCTCCGAGTCGCTGAAATACGAATAAGCCGGAGGGGGTTTTGCCGCCACAAAGATCAACTTCAGGAGGAAGCCGTACTATTTCTCGAACCGGCTCTCGTACTCCGTCAAGAAGCGCTCGAAATGATGGGACAACACCCGGTAGAGCACCGACCGCCCGGCAAGTCCTCTATACCGCGACGAACGTACCTCGTATTTCTGCGCGCAGAGGGCGGTGCCTGGTCAGATATGTTCTTAAGACCTCTATGCTGCGCTCAGTGTGATGTTGGCGAT
>JAWOHF010000164.1:0-5859 GCA_046496285.1 Candidatus Aminicenantota bacterium | reverse complement strand
AGCCCGGGGACATGTTCGACGCCCACACCTATCCCAAGGGAGCCCGCGTCATCCACATGCTCCGCTCTCTTCTCGGCGACGAGCCGTTCTTCAGGACGCTCAGTCATTTCCTTCACCGTTACGCGTTCGAGGCCGTCGACACCGCCGACTTCATCCGCTC
The DNA here is from genome assembly GCA_046496285.1 of Candidatus Aminicenantota bacterium. Lineage (GTDB taxonomy): Bacteria > Acidobacteriota > Aminicenantia > Aminicenantales > Saccharicenantaceae > RBG-16-66-30. The sequence goes on along the minus strand of JAWOHF010000164.1, from coordinate 5,699 downwards.
GGTCAAGACCGTCACAGGGCGGAACCTCGACTGGTTCTTCGACCAGTGGCTGTTCAAGCCCGGCCATCCCGTCTTCGAGGTCTCGAGCGAATGGGACCCGGCATCCAAGGTCGTCCGGCTCCGGGTCGCCCAGGTCCAGGATCTCTCGAAGGGCGTGCCCATCTTCCGGGTCCCCGTGTCGATCAAGCTCGTCACGCCCGCCGGGACGGACATCCGCGAGATCTGGGTCGAGAAGCGCGAGGAAATGTTCGAGCTCCCTCTCCCGGAGAGACCGCTACTCGTCCGCTTCGACCAGGACAACGTCCTCGTCAAGGAGATATCTTTCCCGAAGGGGCGCGATGAGCTTCTTTTTCAACTCAGGCAAGACGATGTCATCGGCCGGATGGACGCGGCCGCCGCCCTCGCGGCCTTCGGCGACGATCCGCGGACGGCGCCGGCCCTCATCGCGAGCCTCCGGAACGATCCGTTCTGGGCGGTCCGCAAGAGCGCCCTCGAGGCCTTGGCCCGGATCGGTCCCAAGGACGGTGCGGCCGTCTTCAAGAGAGCCAGCGGGGACAAGGACTCGCAGGTCCGGGCCGCGGCCCTCGTCGCCCTGGGGAACCTCAAAGACGGGAAGAACCTCGCGTTCTACATGGACCTTTTCCGGAAGGACCCGAGCTACCGGGTCCAGGCCGAAGCCGTGACGGCCATCGGCAAGACGGGCGATCCGTCGGCCGTCCCGTTCCTCAAGAAGGCGGCCGGTGTTCCTTCCTACCGGAACATGGTGGCCAGGGCCGCCGAGACCGCCCTGAAGCTCATCGAGAAAGAATAGAGGAGGCCGCGGTCTCCTCTGAAGTCGCCCGTTCGATCGGTCGGACCGGCCAAAGGCTGATATAATAGCGGATAATGGACACGAAACTCGCGTTCGTCGCCGCCTTGGCTCTCTCCTTCACGATCCCGCCCCTCGGGCAAGAGCCCGACGCGCGCCTCCGATTGCCCCTCGGGGATCCCCGCTTCAAAGATCGAACCATCGAGGTCGCCCCGGGACAGATCGTCTCCATGGAAACGGGGAGTCCGATCCCGTTCGAGACGATGATCCGGGAGATGCGGCCGGCGCCCTTCGTCCTCGTCGGCGAGCTGCACGGAGCTCTCCCGGCCCACGAGCTCCAGGAGCGAGTCGTCCGGGCCCTCTTCGAGCAGGACGGCCGGCTGGCCGTCGGCCTGGAGATGGTCGCGGCGGCCCGGCAGGACACCTTGACCCGCTGGGGCCGGGGCCTCATGACCGAGGAGCAATTCCTCCGCGAAAGCCGCTGGTATTCGGCCTGGGGCTTCCATTTCGCTTATTACCGGCCGGTCCTCGTCTTCGCCAAAGACCACCGGATCCCCCTCTATGCCCTCGACACGCCGCAGGAAGTCGTCGGGCAATTCCAGATGCAAGGGGGTCAGGTCTTGCCGGGGAGGAGCCGGCCCGCGGCCGCCTCGCTCTCGCCCGGTCCGGCCGAGGAGGAAGAGCGTCTCTTTTTACGAACGGGCCTCGAGTCCTCCGAGATGCCGGGGTCGATCAAGAGCGCGGTGTTGGACACGATGTTCGAGGACCTTTACCGGGCTCAGGCCTTCCGGGAAACGGACATGGCCGCCCGGGCCGTCCGGGCCCGAGAACACGAAAGCCGGCAGGTCGTCGTCCTGGTCGGCTCGGGCCATGTTATGTACGGTCTCGGGTTGAGCCGGCGGCTGCGGGACATGAGCGGTCTTCCGGCCAAGAGCGTCGTCACCATCACCGTCCCCCAGGGCCTTTCCTCGATCACGGTGTCCCGGGCGTTGGCCGATTACATCGTCGGGGTGCCGGCCGAAGCGAGGCCGGCCTATCCCGAGATCGAGCTGCCCTTAAAAACGGTGCCGGATCCTTCCAAGCTGGTGATCGCCCGCAAGCCTGCCCGGGGCGCGGCCCTCGGCCTCGACCTAGAGGAGAACGACCTCGTCCTGTCCGTTGACGGCCGGGCCTTCGCCGACGCCGAGGAGCTGCTGATCTACCTGGCCGGCATTCCCCGGGGCGGAGAAGCGCGTTTCCGGATCCTAAGGAACGGCGTCGAAAGGACCGTCCTTCTGAGGATCTAGGGGACGGCGCGGCTTCCCCCCGTCATCTCGCCGCTTCAGCGGGCGTCGTGGACGACGCGGCCCCCGACCATGGTCAGCAGGACCTCGGTCCCGGAGATCTCGCGGGGCGCGATCTCGAAGATGTTCCGGTCGATCATGATCAGGTCCGCGAGCTTGCCGGCCTCGATCGAGCCTTCGTCCTTCTCCCGGTGCATGGCGTAGGCGCCGCCCATCGTGTATGCGTAAACGGCCTCTTCGAGCGTGACCTTGTGCCGCGGGACCCAGCCCCCTTCCGGGTAGCCGTCGAGGTCCTTGCGGGTCACGGCCACCTGGAGCCCGGGCCACGGGCTGAGGGTGACGACGGGCCAGTCGCTGCCGAATGTCAGGCGCCCGCCTCCGTCGAGGACCGCTTTCCAAGGAAAGGCCCGCTGCTCCCGCTCGGGGCCGACGTTCGCGATCCAGGTGCCCATCCATGTCGGCTCCGGATTGGCGTGGAGCGGCTGGAAGCTGGCGATGACGCCCAGCCGGCCGAAGCGCGGGATGTCGGCCTCGGCGATGTCCTCGGCGTGCTCGATCTTGTTCCGGACATCCGGGTTCCCGGCCGCCAGGGCGGCCTCTTCATAGGCGTCGAGCGTCAGCCGGACGGCCGCGTCCCCGATGGCGTGGGTCGAGACCTGCAAGCCCTTGGCGTTGAACGCGGCCACGGCTTTCTTGAACGCTTCGGGCTCCCAGAAGAGCTGGCCCCGGTTCCCCCGCTGGTTCTCGTAGGGGTCGAGCATCGCGCCGGTGCCCGAGTCGATGACCCCGTCGAGCATCAGCTTGATCCCGCCAAGAGAAAGCCAGTCGTCATCGAATTTCGCGCGGGCGTTCTCGTAAGCCTTCCAGTCCTCGTCCGCCGGCCCGGGCGGGTCGACCCACATCGACACGGAGAGGCGGATCGTCAGCTCGCCTTGGCGCTTGAGCCGGTCCAGCAGATCGAGGGCCTCGAACTCGCCGCCCATCCCGTGCGCGCGGACGACCCCCAGCCGGGCCGCCTCGCTCAAGCCCCGTCGCAGGGCCGCGAGCGTTTCCTCTTCGGTCGGCCGGGGGATATGCCTGGAAACCAGAGAGGCGGCTTCCTCGAGCAGGGCCCCGGTCGGCTCCCCGGCCTCGTCGCGCACGATGGTCCCGTTCAGGGGATCCTTGGTGTCGCGGCCGACGCCGGCGACGGCCAGGGCCCGGCTGTTGACCCAGGTCGTGTGGCCGTCGGCGCAGCTCATGAATGCCGGCCGGTCCGGGACGATCTCGTCGAGGAATTTCTTGTGCGGCATGTTGCCCGGGAACGCGGCGTACATCCAGCCGCGCCCCTGGACCCAGCTCGCCTCGGGGTTCTCCCGGGCGAACGCCCGGATCCTCTCCTGGATCTCCGCGACCGACTTGGTCCCGGCCAGGTCGACCTTGGCCAGGCTTGTCGAGCCGCCGACGAAATGGACGTGGCCGTCCATCATCCCGGGAAGGACCAGCCTTCCGCCGGCGTCGATGACGAGAGTCTCGGAGGCCTTATGGCGCGAGACGGCCTTGGTCGTTCCCACCGCGAGAATGCGCCCCTCCCGGACGGCGACGGCCTCCGCCCATGGCCGGGCGGCATCCACCGTATAGACGCGGGCATTGACGATGACGGCATCGGCCGCCGGCCTCCCGCCGGAGCAGCCGGCGAGCAGGAGCAGGATGACCGATAAGAACGAAACGAGTCCGATCGGCTTGTTCTTCATGCCCCGCATTATAGCTCATTCGAGAAGAGCGATACAGGGAGGGCGCGGGCCCTAGGCCGCGAGCTCGGCGCTCGCCAGGAGGCGGCCGACGCGGTCGGCCAATCCCCTTTGATTCCGGAGGTAGAGAGCGGCAGGGATGCCCGAGCCGGCCAGCGTCTCGACGGCCTTCCGGAGGAGCCAGCGGGAGAGCTTCGAGCTCTCCGGCCCTTCCCGGGCCATCCGCCTGACGAGGCCGTCGAGGATCGCGCTGCCCGTGTCCATCTTCAGCGACTCCTTGGCATGAAGCCAGGCCGTTTTGTCGAACAGCCGACGGATCCTGACGGTCGCCTCCTCCTTGAGACGGGGGAGGGTCAGGTCGACGGGGCACAGATGGGCTTCCCGGGCCGCGATCCGGCCGAAGAATTCGCGGAACGAACCGCCGCTCCGGACCAGGGTGAAGGCCCGGCCGATCTCCCCGATGTGGCTGTCGGTGGCGGCCACGATGCCTTTCGAGAGGGACTCGGCCAGCCGGAGCGCCTGGGCGTTGATGCGGGCGATCCTGCCCATGTTGTATTCGAGGACCGGGAACAGCGGGGCGATATCGATGACGGCTCCGAGATCGGGCTCCTCGTCGGGCTCGTGCCAGAACGGGTGGTTGAAGGTGAAGGGCAGGCCCTCGGCCCGGAGGTATTCGGTCAGCGTGACGATGTCTCGGGCCCGGGTCGTGATCTCCTGGACCTCCCGGAACTGCCGGCGGTCGAGCATGTAGACATTGACGTGGATCGTGTGGCCCACGTTCTTGGCGTCGAGGATCTTGACCTCGACGGCCGGCACGAGGCCTTCGCGCGTCCAGCCGATCTGGTCGTAGGCGGCCATCGTGTCGTGGTCGGTGAAGGCGACGTAGGTCATGCCCGAGCGGCGGGCTTTGAGATACATGATGAGCGGATCGACTTGCCGCGTGGGGATGACGTCGTAGGAGTGGAGCGTGTGGACATGAAGGTCGGCCGCCTGCCAGCCCTCGGCGAGCAGGGCCCGGGCCTTTTGGGGATCGATGAGCCCCGGTTCCTTGTTATCGGCAGATAGAGTTTTATTCATGTTCTTGAGCCTCATGATACGTCCCCCCGGTTAAGCGGCGATGAAGGGGCGGTCAATTTTCGATAAAGGCCCGTCTGAACCGAGATTTAACCGTATCTTCATCGGGAATTCATCGGCCTCTTCTATAAAGGAAGCGATGAACACCCTGATCCTCCTCTTGGCCTTGTCGGGCACGGCCCTGTTTCTGTTCACGGCCTTCACCGTCGCCTTCAGCCGCGGCCGAAAGTCCGCCGGATACGGCTCCCTTGAATACCCGTTCGTCAGTCTCCTCAAGCCGGTCAAGAACATCGACGACGACATGGCCGCCAATCTCGAGTCGTTCTACAGGCTCGATTATCCCGCTTACGAGGTCCTGTTCGGTGTCGACGACCTCAAGGACCCCTGCGTGGCCATCCTCCGCGAGCTCCAGGCCCGCCATCCCCGGATCAAGACGGCCATTGCGGCCAGCGGCCACCCGCCTTTCGAGAACCCCAAGATCCACAAGCTGGCCCGCCTGGAGTCGAAGAGCCGCGGCGCCCTCCTCTGGGCCACCGACTCCAACGTCCGCGTCTCGCCTGACTCGCTCCGCCGGCTGGTCGACGAATACCTGGCCCGCGACGCCAAGGTCGTTTTCTCGCCGATCCGCGGCTCGTTCAGCCGGTCCTTCGGCAGCCTGATGGAGAACATGAGCCTGAGCTTTTTCACCTCGGGCGGGATCATCGCCTCCTGGTTCCTCGGCCGACAGCCGATCATCGTCGGCAAATCCATGCTCGTCGAGAAAGCCGCCCTGGAGACGTTCGGGGGCTTCGGCTACTTCAAGGA
>JAWOHF010000138.1:0-5435 GCA_046496285.1 Candidatus Aminicenantota bacterium | reverse complement strand
CCTTGTGTCCCGGAGCACGCCCCCGTCGAGAGGGCGACGGTGCCCATCTTGGCCTGCGTATCGGCGGTGATGCCAACTCCCCGGGCCAGCAAGCGGTTCGACGATGCTTGTTCCTGCAACAGAATGAAATCGACGTTCTGGTTGTTCCATTGCATGACAGGAAGGACGGAATCGATACGGAACCATTCCCCTTTTATCCAGGTCACACTGGATGGGCTGGCGACCCTCCAGTCATGGTAGTTTCTATCGCGGAGACGAAGCTTCCCGGTCAAGGACGAATTCGGGAGGCCCCAGGTCGGCTGTATGGCCTCTCCGGCCTGGAAACGAGCCGAGGTCCCGTTCGCGGCCACGGACCATGAATTGACTTTCACCATTCTAACGTCTTCAATTTGCGCGGGATCGCTGATCGCAACAAAGTGTGCGTCATGATATTGGTTGTACACAGGGCTGGCGTATTCCAGGTTCTGGCCCGTGATATCGATCCAGTCGTTCGGTTTGAACGAAGAGGGGCGAACGGCGGTGATGACCGGATCGCCAAGGACTCTGAAGGCGGGATGCAGCTGGATCCTGCTGGAAGCGGTCCCGTGACTGACGAAGAGGGAGCCGGTCATCGGCTGTTCGGGGAGACGCACCCTGATCTCGTTGGTCGACCTGTAGGTGATATAGAGAGTTACGATGACCGTCGATCCGATCTCTGCCACGAAACGGTCCGGGATGAAATCGCGTCCCCGGAAGGTGATCTCAGTTCCCTTGCGGCCGTAGGTCTGCAATTTGGTCGTGTCGACATTCGGAGTAGGGACCGCGATCGTCAATGGGGCGGACGTCGTCGTGCGGGACGGGGCCGCGACATCCACGACGAAGACACTTGCCGGGACATCGACGGTCTGGGTCCCGGCGCTGAGCCGGAGGCGGTAGCCGCTGACGCTCCTGGTCAGGGTCGGGCTGGCCTGCAGAGTGATGTCCTTATATGTCGCCGTTCCCGCCCCCAGGGTGACCTTGACGTCCTGCACAAGGACCCCGTTGAGGAGGATCGCACAGCCGGTGACCTTGTCCAGGGACTGGCCCGTCACCCGGACTTTGACCCCGGGGCCGCCCAGCGTCAGCTTGAGCTGCGGCTCGCTCACCGATTGGACGACGATCGAGGTCCGCAGAACGAGCTGTGAAGACCACATGGCCGCGGCCATGACCATGACGGCCGCGAGGCCTACCCCAATAATCGATATCCGCTTCATTGTCGGCTCCTTCCTATCCGATTCACTTGCAGCGGGCCGGGCCGCTGCGGGCGTAGAGGGTGCCGTTCATGTAGTAGTCGCGGCTCCCACGGGCGGCCTTGTAATTCCAAACGACCCGCTTGCCGTTGTTGTACACCAAGGTGATCGTCCCGCTCTGGGCGTCGCCCTGGATGGCCCATTGGCCGGAGCCCTTCCCCTCCGAGGCCTGGCCCCAAGCCATGGTCTGGTTGCCCCCGCTGTCGAAGCTGCGGCCCGAGTAGCTCCCTTCGTAGGAATCCTGGAAGGTCCCGCCGGGGCAGAGCATGACCTTTCTCTCGGTGGAGCCGGAATAGCTGTAGTATTCTGCGGCGATGGCCTGCATCATGGCCGGGTCGCTCGGGCCCGGCGGCTCGCCCGGGGCCCCGCCCTGACCTCCGCCGCCCCCGCCTTCCGCTTTGGCTGCGGCCTTGGCCTCGTTCTCCTTGTTGATCATGATGACGCCCGTCTTGGCGTAGTCCATGAGGCCGGCCTCGGCACTGAGGTCGATGTCGAGGCGGACGTTCTTGTCCTTGACGCCCAGGGTCCGCTGGACCTTCTCGACCCGGAGCTGGTAGACCCCCGGCGGGACGTTCTTGATGGTGTACTTGCCGAAGAAGTTCGTCTGGTCGGAGCCGACGATCTCTTCGCTGTCCGCGTCGACGAGGACGACCGAGACGCCGGGGGCGGCCTCCGACGTCGACTTGCCGACGAAGCCGGTGACCCGGTAGAGCTTCGCTTTCTTGTCCTGGGCGACGGCCGCCGTCGCCGCCGCGGCCAGGGCCAAGACCAGGACGAGGAACATGGCCAGGGATCTTTTCATGGGCGCTCTCCTTTCACGGATGTCGATGTCCATGCTCAATGCCGGAAATAGTCGCGGGGGGTCTGGCCGACGATCTCGTCGACGGCCTTCTTGATGGCATTGCGGATGGCCCGCTCCGCGGGCGTGCGGGCGAAGATCGACAGTGAGACCGGCAGCTTGGCCTCCTCGCCGGGCTCGGCTTCAAGCCCGTAGCTCGAGGCCCGGCCCTGGACGAAGGCGGCCGCGACGACCTCGGAGGTCCGGGCGTCGATGATCCGGATGTCCAGGCCGACATAGCCCTTGTTCATCGAGCCGTCGACCTGCGTTCCGGCGACCTCGGCCCCGCCCTTGACCGTCAGGGCGTCGGTGACGAACTCCGTCACCGCCCCGGTGATGATCAGGTCGGCCCCCAGGATGCCTCCGGAGCCGGCCTCGGTCCCGCTCTGGATCCGGCCCGAGGCGCCGAGGTCCTGCTCCCGGAGGATCTCGTCGAGCAGGGCCCTTTCGAGGACGGCGAACCGCTTGGTCCTGAAGAGGGCCGTGACCAGCATCTCCCGCATCCCTTCCCCGATCTCTTTCCAGGGGATGTTGTATTTTTCGAGCATCTGGGTGCTGATGCCGCCGCGGGCCGTCCGGTCGCGGATCTCGGACACGGAGATCCGGGCCCGCGGGCCGCTGTAGGGCTCCTGCTTGCCCCTCTGGGCGTCCGCCGCGAGGGCGGCCGTTGGCAGCAGCATCGACAGGAAAAGGACGAACGTCAGGGCTCTTTTCAAGGGGTCCTCCTTCCGAGAAGTGTGATCGGGAGAGAAAGGCGAACAGGGGGGACATATCGATGGAGAACGGCCGCTCTCAACCTTACCCATGGCGCCTTGACCGGCATTTTTCCAAAAGGCGGGCCGGATGTCAAGACGGCAATTGACCCCGCCCGGCTGTTTTGCGAGAATGACGGACTCAGGCCCCGTTTCCCGCGTGTGCCGAAACCCGGCCCGGACGAAACTCGTATAGATATGCATACGGAGGTATTATCACGTGACCCTGCATAAACCCCTGCGTCCCATCCTGATCGTTCTTTTCGTGGCCCTCCTCTCGGGCCAAGCGGTCGCGGCCGACCCGGCTTTCGACCGCTACCGCAAGCCCGAGGAGCTCAACGCGGCCCTGCGCGACCTGGCCCGGGCCAACCCCGCGGTCGCCCGCGTCCACGCCCTGGCCAAGTCGGCCGGGGGCTTGGAGCTCGTCCTGCTCGAGGTCGGGCCCGAGACGGCCAAGACCGCCAAGACCCTCCCGGCCGTTTTCGTCGTGGCCAACATGGAGGGCACCGTGCCCATCGCGGGCGAGGCAGCCCTCTACCTGGCCAAGCTCGTCCTCGAGAAGGCCGACATGAGGTCCGACCGGACCTGGTATATCCTGCCGTGCGGCAACCCCGACGCGGCCTCGCGCTACTTCGCCGAACCCCTCTTTCGCGACGCCCGCAACGCCCGGCCCCACAACGACGACCGGGACGACGCGGTCGACGAGGACGGGCCCGACGACCTCGACGGCGACGGCCTGATCACCCGGATGCGGGTCAAGGACCCCGAAGGGGAGTGGACGGCCGTCCCCGGAGAGCCCCGGCTCATGAAGCGGGCCGACTGGTCCAAGGGCGAAAAGGGCGTCTGGAAGCTCTATGCCGAAGGGCTCGACAACGACGCCGACGGCCAATACAACGAGGACGGCCCCGGCGGCGTCAACGTCGGCACGGCCTTCCCGCACCTGTTCAAGTACCACGCGCCGGATTCCGGCCCGTGGCCCGGGGCCGAGCCGGAGACCTTCGCCCTGTTCCGGTTCTTCGACGCCCACCGGGAGATCGGCCTGACCTTCGTCTTCGGCGAGTCGAACTTCTGCCTGACGCCGCCCCGCGGCGGGCGCCGGGGGGAGGCCGACCTCAACCAGATCAAGATCCCCCAGAACATGGCCGGCTTCCTCAACGCCGACCCCGACAAGACCTACACCATGGCCGAGATCATGGAGCTCGTCCAGCCGCTGGCCCCCCCGGGCATGGAGATCAGCGAGTCGATGATCGCCAGCTTCCTCGGCCTGGGGGCCGTGGTCAACCCCCTGGACGACGACCTCAAGTTCTATAAAGAACTTTCGGAGAAGTATAAAGAGCACCTGAAGGCGGCCAAGCTCGACGGCAAGCGGCTCGACCCCGCCCCGGACAAGGACGGCTCGTTCGAGCTGTGGTCCTACTACCACCTCGGCCTGCCCTCCTTCTCCCTTGACTTCTGGACCCTGCCCGAGCCCCCGAGCGAAAAGAAGGAAGAGACGCTCACCCCCGACCAGCTCGAGAAGATGACCAACGACGAGTTCATCGCCCTGGGCGAGGAGAAGATCGACGCCTTCCTGAAGTCGGTCGGCGCGCCCGACTCGTTCAAGGCCAAGCAGGTCATCGCCGGCCTCAAGGGCGGCATGATGGACACCAAGAAGATGGCCGAGATGATGCGGCAGATGCCCAAGCCGCCGAGCCCGGAGGGGGCCGATCCCAAGGACAAGGCCCTGCTCGCCTGGAGCGACAAGGAGCTCGGAGGCAAGGGCTTCGTCCCGTGGAAGCCCTACAAGCACCCGACCCTGGGCGACGTGGAGATCGGCGGGGCCGTGCCCTTCGCCGACAACACGCCGCCTCCGGCGATGATCGAGGGCCTGCTCGAGGGGCAGGTTCCCTGGGCCCTCGAGATCGCCAAGAAGATGGCCCGCGTCCGGATCGCCGACGCGGCCGTCAAGCGGCTGGGCGCGAGCGTTTACGAGGTCAAGGTCTGGGTCGAGAACGCGGGTGACCTGCCCTACCCGACGGCCATGGGCCGGAGGAACACGAGGATCATCCCGGTCGTCGTCACTCTCAACGGCCCGGGCCTCGATATCGTCGAGGGCAAAAAGCGGGCCCTCGTCCCTTCGATCCAACCCCGCGGCGCCCAGGTCGTGACCTGGATCGTCCGGGCCGATAAACCCGTCAAGATCGAGGTCAAAGCGGAAACGCAGAACGCCTGGGGCGATTCCCGCACGATCGATCTGGGAGGTGCAAGATGAAGAAGACAGCCGGATTCGCCCTGCTTGTGATCTTTCTCGCGGCGGCCCTGCCGGCGCAAAAAACCGATATCTCCGTGCCCCTGAGGTTCGACCATTATTACTCGCTTGAGCAGGTCACCGCGGCCCTCCAGGCCCTCAACAAGGCCTACCCCGGGCTGACGAGCCTCGACGCCGTCGGCAAAAGCGATGAAGGCCGGCCTCTGTACGCCATGACCGTCAACAACCCCAAGACCGGCCCGGCCCTCGAGAAGCCCGCGGTCTACGTCGACGGCAACATCCACGGCAATGAGATCCAGGGCGGCGAGATCTCCCTCTACCTCCTCGAC